>JBJEQL010000363.1:0-1787 GCA_051881735.1 Oscillospiraceae bacterium | reverse complement strand
GTCAGGGAAGAAATATATCTTGACAGTATGCTGGATCTTTTTTGAGTAGTGCAATAAGGCGTTTCCTTAGTATCAACACGGTATTTCAATGAGTAAATTATTTCTCGCAAAATTATTAACAAACTATTGTAGGGGGACGGGTTTCCCGTCCCGTTGTCACCAATACCATTCAAAAACGGGACGGGCGACCCGTCCCCTACAAAAAAACGCCGATCGCGCCCATGTTTTCATGGATATTTTATTGTTTGTTTACTCATTGAAATACCGTGTAGTATCAATATCCACACTTGACATAATCTGCGAAAAATGATAAACTTTGTAATATATGTATTGATAAATTGACCTTTCAGGGATGTGTTCGGTTTGAATATAATTATTGTAGGCTGCGGCAAAGTCGGCGGTGAGATAGCAGAACGCCTTAACGATGAAGGCGATAACATTACCGTCATCGACATTGATGCCGCAAAAGTAAATACTTTAACAGCACGGCTTGATGTGTTAGGCGTTACGGGAAATGGTGCAACACATCTTGTTCAGCAGGAAGCAGGTATAAGAAACGCCGATCTTCTTATTGCCGTTACAGGCTCTGATGAGCTTAATCTGCTCTGCTGCCTTATCGCAAAAAAGGAAGGTAACTGCCAGACCATTGCCCGTGTAAGAGATCCTCAGTACAGTTCGGAGGCTCCGTATCTCAAGGAAGAACTTGGTCTTGCAATGGTCATAAATCCCGAATTTGCGGCAGCTGCAGAGATCGCCCGTGTGCTCAGATTCCCATCTGCAATAAAGATAGACACATTTGCAAAGGGAAAGATCGACCTTATGAAGCTCCGTCTGCCCGAAAAATGTGTGCTTACAGGATATTCCGTCAAGGAGATAATGTCAAAGCTCAACTGCAATGTCCTCGTATGCACTGTTGAAAGAGGAGATAATGCATACATCCCTAACGGTGATTTTGTGTTTGAGGAAAAGGATATAATCTCAATAATCGCATCACCTGCGAACGCAAACGCTTTTTTCCGAAAGATAGACTACAAGATAAATCAGGTCAAGGACTGCATTATCGCAGGCGGCGGAGAAATAGCTTATTACCTCTGCAAAATACTTAAAAAAACAGGTATCTCCCTGAAACTCATCGAAAAGGAACCGAAACGCTGCGAAGAACTTTGTACTGCCCTTCCCGATATCACCGTCATCTGCGGAGATGCCGCCGATCAACAAACGCTGCTCGAAGAAGGACTTGCAAATGCTGACTCCTTTGCCGCCCTCACAAATATTGATGAAGAAAATGTAATGCTTTCCCTTTTCGCAAAGACAAAGGGATGTAAAAAGCTTGTTACAAAGATAAATCGTATCGACTTCTTCGATGTTATAAAGCAGCTTGATCTCGATTCGATAATCTACCCCAAAAATATCACCTCGGAGCTTATTGTCAGCCATGTCCGTGCAATGAAGAACACCATAGGAAGCAATGTCCAGACAGTTTACAGCATCATAAAGGGTAAGGCGGAAGCGGCAGAGTTCATGATAAAAGACAACTCACCCGTCCTTGGAAAGCCTTTGGCAGAGCTTCGGTTCAAGCAAAATGTCCTTGTTGCCGTTATTCTCAGAGGAAACAAGGTCATTATCCCCCGAGGAAGCGATGTTATCGAAAAGAATGATTCGGTCATAGTTGTTTCCAACATTCGTCCGCACGATATTTCCGACATTCTCGATTGACGAGGTATGAAGTATAAGTATGAATTTTTCTATGATAGTATATATCCTCGGCTGGATATTGAATTTTGAGG
>JBJEQL010000362.1:0-6796 GCA_051881735.1 Oscillospiraceae bacterium | reverse complement strand
ATACTAAACACCAATAAAATACAGGAAAAAATCTGCGCCGAAATCCTATATATTCAAGATTGTCGGCTTGATTTTTTCCAAATTTTAAATGGTGTTTAGTATAAAAAAACAAAAACTGCGAAGCATTCCAACCGATTTGCTTCGCAGTTTTGCATTTATTATACTAATTCCAAACCGTTCTATAGACAAAGACGACAGATAGAATAATCCAAGTCAAGGAAGACGACCGCAGGCAGGCTGCCTGCCGTCATTGCAATAAAATTGCACGGGAGTCTGACGCAGAATTGGATTATTATAGCCAAGGATTTGTCTATAGGTTGATTTGGAATTAGTATTAGTATAAAAAAACAACAAAAACTGCGAAGCATTCCAACCGATTTGCTTCGCAGTTTTGCTGCTTTTTAATACTCAATTACAAACACAAGTATTCTATATGATGAATAATAATCCGTCCAGCTTATGTTCAGCTTTATGTTGAGATCCACACATATTTTTTCGATCTGCTCTTTGAGATAATCCCCTGAGCCCGATGCACTTTCTGTCATACGATGTACAGTCGAAAGCAGCATATTGTTTGTACTGAACTTTATTGATGCGGTATGCTTTTCCTCGGATATTGCCTTCCGAATTGCATTTTCGATGATCTGCTCTGTCTTATCTTCGCTGTCAACAAACAATCCTTCCTTGATGAAGTAGTTCTCCTTCGTACCGTATGCTTTCGGCGGCGGTGAAGTTATAGTCCACATTGTATGGTTATTTTCAATGACTGAATCCGTGACAAGAAAATACTGATACAGCACCATATCGGGATGCATTTCTGCGATCACTCCGTCAGGTTTATCCCATGTAACATCGACATGATACCAGTTTCCGTCTATCTTGACCATATTCCACATATGCGCAGTATCGGTCGAACCTGTCACGATGATATTCTCTATCCCTGCCTTATTGCAAAGATAGGAAAAGCTTTTTGCATATCCCTCGCAAAGCGCTTTGCCTCTTACAAGTGCGCCATAGATAGTGTTCGCATAAATATCGTCAGGATCGCTTTCGCAATGGGTGATCAGATAGTCATGAAAATATTTCAGCTTATCATATTCGCTCATTTCATGAGTTATGCCGCTCATTATCTCATTTGCTGCGGCTTCGGCAGCCCTGTTCATATTGCTCATTTCTTCACATGAAAAACGATATGTGAACTCGACCGGAAAACGCTGGGTATCCGGATCAAATGTGCCAACTTTTCTGGTTGAAACATGGCCGAATCCCATCTGCTCAATGCCGATAAGATTGAGTATCTTTGTATATACCTCGCCGTCTGCATCCATTGGAACTGATCTCTCTTCGTTTCCGATCGCCTTTACAAGCGCATCATATATTTCCTTTTCGTCACCGGAGAGGTAAGTCTGTCCGTATATCGTTTCCATATCCTCGGGGAAATAGACCAGACTGTCACGGATATCGACTGACGTATCCTTGATGAGCACCGATGTTCCGCCCTCGATCATGTGATAGCTGCCGTTATAGGTAATATCCTCCGCAGCGTCGTTTTCCGAACCGCAGGCGGAAAGAGCCATAGTCACCGTCAGCGCTGCGGTAATCGCAGCAGCTGCACGGCGGTGCGGTATAAGTCTTTGCAAAATCAAATACCTCCAAAGCTTTTCAAAACCTTATCATTCGGTATATTGCAGGAAAAGCTTTATAACTCTTGTCTGGGAATCATTATGATACTGAATTGATTCCAGATTATATTTATTCTTTGCAGAATCGTAAGTATTCTCATAAATATCCAACGCATGACGCTGACTTGGGTCAAACAGGTAATACACAATATCATTGTAAGCCTGATCGTCCTTACATACAAACTGAACTGCCGGCGTGCGTGTTTCCGAAGCCTTGATGATCTCATCCGCAATAAGAGTAGCTGCACTCTGAGCGTCCTCAGCAACAAGCCCGTTATATATATAGTAATTATATTTTTCCGATGTTGCTTTCGGATATTCAAACGGCTGCTCATAAACGGTATGATACTTCATCATCACCTCATCGGTAACGCAGAAATAGTCGTAGCGGATATATGGGAACTCGGTATTCATCGCATTGCCCGATGTAACATCGATATGATACCATTCACCGTTTAATTTAACCATATTCCACATGTGCGGAGTTTCATTGAAGTCGCCGAGAACCGTCATACTTTCAATGCCTATCTTTGAACAGAGATAGGAAAAAGCCTTTGCATATCCGCCGCAGACTGTCGATTTGTCAACGAATGCACCGTAAATATCACGGAGATTTTCCGCTTTTTCGTTATATTCGACCTCTGAAGCAAGCTTGTCATAAAAGTATTTTACAACCTCATATTCCGACATCCCGTCCTGAATTCCGGCAATGATCTCATCTGCTGCAGCGTCGATCTTCTTCTGCATATCCTCGACCTGCTCTGCGGTATAGAGATAGGATGGTTCTGCCGCTACAACATTTCCCTTTGTTGCGCTGCTGGTATATCTGATATTAACGTCAAGATCGAAAATGCTGTATTCATAATCGTATATCATCTGATAAAGTTCGACATATTCTTCGCCGTTGATAATGGCGTTATCGGGGAGATTAAATCTGCTCGAATGTGATTTTATCGCATCGACTATCGTATCATAAGCCGCTTTTTTATTGTCATCCAGCATATAATAAGGGTATGCTCGATTGATCGGCGAACCCTTGACAAAGACAAACTCTCCGTCCTCACGCTTGACCGGTGCTGCGGTCGTTGTGACCTCGGATGTTTCAATTGAGGTTTCCGTCAGCGTTGTTTCAGAAGTGGTTGTCGATACTGTTGTCTGTGAGGTTGGCGTTGATGTAACGGCTGTCACCGTCTTAGCTGTTGTTGTGGTAGTAGTAGAAGTTGTCGTTGCGGAAGTTGTCGGCTTAGACGTTTCGGTTGTTGTCGCAAGTTCGGTGCTGCGTTCTGTTGTCGTCGTTGTTTCAGGAACGGATATTGAGATAGGCGGATTGGTTTCCGCTTCAATAACGGTAACTGTCTTTTCCGCTGTTGTTGTAACAGCAGACGGAAGAGTATCCTCCCAGTCAGCTTCGCTGCCGTTTCCGCATCCCGACAGCAGGAGAGCCGATGCCAGCAATGCTGCTATCAGCACGGTCATTTTGTTCTTATTCATTGAATTACTATCCTTCCAAATTTGACATAAAACTAACTAAGTGAAATGTGGATCACATAAAGGCTGCTGTTAACGGTATGATGAGCCGAACTTATCTTTAACCCATCATTTGCGTTCAGTTCCTCGATGATCTCTTTCAGACCCTGTTCATTGAAAAGATATGCCGATGCTTCATTGAAAGCTGCTTCGTTCGAGAAGCGAATCTCCGCCTCGCCGCTTTTGCTGACAGCAGCGCTTTTGATTGCGGCAGAAAGTCCGTCAATTCCATCCGAAGCATTATCGTAATAAAGTCCATTTCTGATAAAATAGTTTCCGTTCTTGTCGGTGCAGGGTACTGCCGGAAGAATGCTTGTATCAGGGAAATGACTTATCCCGTTTATCTCCTCGTCCGAAACGAGAAAATAATCATGCCGCAGATACTTTTCGTTTTCATTTTTAAGGATAGGATCGTCCCATGTGCAGTCAACATTGTACCACTTGCCGTCACAGACGGCTTTGTTCCAAAGGTGAGCATCGCCATCGGAGTTTGTTCCGCTGACAACATAGTTTTCTATTCCTGCTGCTGTGCAGAGATAGGAAAATGCAAATGCATATCCCTCGCACATTGCCGAACCGTCAACAAGTGCGCCGTAAGCAGTCGAAGCATATTCGCTGTCCCATGAAAAATTGCCTGAAAGCACAATTGCATCATGTATCGCAAGCAGCTTGTCATAATCGGTTGCCCCTTGCTCAAAGCCTGCGATCACCCTGCCGGCTTCAAGGTCGAGCGCAACACGCATATTGTCAGCCTGCGCTTCATCATAGCGGTACATTAAATAAAGCTTCCGCTGTTCCTCATCGCAGTAAAATCTGCTGTCGAGCCAGAAGATCCTCTCCTGCTGCATATAAAGCAGCGTAAAAAGCTTGTGCATCTCATCGCTTCCGAAGCCCTCGGGGAACGGAAATTCATTTTCACGGCGGTTTACCGCTCCGATCATATCGGAGTAGGTTTCCTTTTCCTTATCATTAAGGGTATAAAAGACATAATCGAGTTGTTCCGTAACCACAATGTCATCCTGACCTTCCTGCGGTACGGGAACGCTTTCATCAACGGCTCTGCAGGATGACAGCAGCGTCAAAGCCGCCGCCATCAATGCAAAAACCTGAATAAATCCGATCTTCATCGCAGATCAATATATAACATTAAGCTGGATTATACGCAACTCCGGACTGTTGCTTGCAGTAAGCTTTGTGACATTGGAATTCTTATCCTTTACGTATGTCTGATAGCCCTTGAGGTCACTCGCCATCTCGTTATAAAGCTCGTCCGAACCTAACATGATATGCGCAACGACCATTCCTTCGGAAACAGTCTTGTCAAGTGCTGCCTTAAGAGCCTTGTCTGCGGAATCACGGTCATTATAAACCATGCCGTTCTTTACAAAGTAGTTCTGAGCATCTGCTGTTGCTTTCGGGGGATCAAAATACTTTACAACTGTACCTGTGCTGAGCTTGATCGAGCTTATATTGAAGTGAGTTACTTCATTTATCCATGAATCGGGAACCAAGAAATAGTTATAACGCAGGTATTTTTCCTTAGGAACGCTTAAAATAGGATCGTCCCATGTAGTGTCGAGGTTATACCATTCTCCGTCAACCTTTACTTTGTTCCATGCATGGGTCACGCCCTGTTCGGTAGTACCGGTGATAACCATGCATTCAATGCCTGCCTTATCACAGAGATACTGCATAGCCTTTGCATAACCTGAACACTGGATATTACCCTGCTTTGATGTTCCGTTTGCAAAAGCATTATAGATAGTCTGGTTGAAGCTTCCTGCCCCATCGCTTTCTTTAAATGTGGAATTAAGTACAAGATAATCATGGAAAACAAGCAGCTTGTCGAAAGTTGTTGACTTGGTGTTTGCTTCTTTAAGAAGAGTATCTACTGTTGCATCGATCTCTTTCTGCATTGAAGCGATCTTCTCGGTATCGACCTCGTTATAATAAAGCTTGCCTACAACAGATTTGCTGTTAAGCCAGAAAAGCTGAGGTTCCTGATTGTAAACAAGACCGAAAACCTTGGTCCATTCTGCGATGTCAAGATTCTGTGTACCGAAAATTCTTGTGGACATAGTTGAAGCTGCGCCGACAATAGCATCATAAAGAGCCTTTTCATCGTCGGTCAGCGTGCTGTAAGCATATCTTTCGCTGCTTTCAACCGATGTTTCAATTTCGAGAGCAGGCTTGGTAGTGAAAGTAGCAAAGAAATCCTCGCCGCCCTGATCATCCGGCACAGCAGTAGTTACCTGCTGAGTAACAGGCTCGCCTGCAGCATCAGTAACAACATTGCCGTTTTCATCGACAGCTATTTCAGTGATCGGAGTTTCACTCTGTTCAGGCGCATCTTCGGTAACTTCCGCTGCGCTTTCCCCGTTTTCAGCCTGAGTGATGACATTAGTTACGATCTCTTCCTGGTCATCTGTTTTATTTCCGCAGCCTGACGCAGCAATTGTTAAAGCTGTCACCATAGCCAGAATTGCGGAGATCATTTTTAAGTTTTTCTTCCTCATGATAATGTTTTTCCCTTTCTATAAACTTCAAAAATTGTTACGGGCAGAAAAGAAACTTCCGCCCGCAAATATTTAAAGATATTATTTGTAAATTACGTCATACTGTATAACCAGTACGCCATCGTTCCAGTTAGTGATTTTTGAAAGCTTCTGAACCTTTGAACTCTTTGATTTTGCATAATTCTGCAGCTCACGGAAAGAGTCGGTAGTGTTCATCTTATCCCAAACTTCCTTAGTTGTAACACGTATGCCTGTATAAGAAAGTCCTGCCTTGATAGATGCGTCGATCTCAGCCTTCATACCTGCCATAGCTTCTTTATAAGTGGTGAATTCCTTTTTGTTTGCTTTGTAGTAATTTGCGCTGGTCTTTGTGCAGGCAGGCTCATCGAAGAGCTTTATGCCTGTACCGTTGCTCAAGTAGAATATGTTGGGATCAAGGTGGTCATTCTTTATCCATGAATCCGGAACAAGGAAGAAATTATAGCGTACATAGCTTTCATCACGCTTAATGATAGGATCTCCCCATGTTGCGTCAATATTGTAGTAGCCGTTATCGCAGTATACCTTGTTCCATGCGTGGGAATCTCCGGCCGGAGTTTTGCCGACAACAACAACACTTGGTATTCCTGCTATATCAAAAAGATACTGCATTGATTTAGCATAACCTGAACATTGAAGCTCTCCGCCCTTTGTAAGTCCGTTTACTATTGAACTGATCTCTTCTCCGCTGGAAACTGCAGCAGAACTGTTCTGGCATACCCAATCATACATTACTTTGATCTTACTGCTTGTAGACTTATACTGATTAGCTTTATTCAGAATTGTCTTAACGTTCTTATCAATTTCAGCCTGGATCTCAGCTGCCTCTTTTTTCGTATAAGCATAATTTATAGTCATAACGTTATTGGAAACACCCGGCATTGTACGCGGCAGCCAGAAAAGCTGGGGTTCCTGATTTTTTACATTGATATATGTTTTTGTGATCTGGGTAACAGTCATGCCATCAGGAACAGCTACGCTTGACTTGAATTCCGTTGCAGCATCAACAATGTTACCGTAAAGCTTCTTTTC
>JBJEQL010000361.1:0-6822 GCA_051881735.1 Oscillospiraceae bacterium | reverse complement strand
TTGTCAGCCATTATTCTTCAACGACCTCAACGGTGATCTTTTCGGAAATTCCGGGGTGGAATTTAAGCTCTGCTGTGTATGTTCCGAATGCCTTTATTTCTGTGGAAAGAGAGATCTTCTTCTTGTCAACGGAAATTCCGAGCTGTTCCTTAACAACATCGGCAATATTGCCGGCTGTAACCGAGCCGAAAAGCTTTCCGCCCTGACCTGCCTTGCACTTGCAGATGACTTTCTTGTCCTTTACCTTTGCGGCATTGTCAAGAGCTTCCTGCTTTGCAACATCAGCCTTGTGCTGTTCGGAGGACTTCTTGCCCTCAAGTACGTTCATGTTCTTTGCGTTTGCTTCAACAGCAAGTCCCTTTCCGAGGAGGAAGTTGCGAGCGTAACCGTCCGAAACCTCTTTTATCTCACCTTTTTTAGCTGTTCCTTTTACGTCCTGTAAGAAAATTACTTTCATTTTTACGACTTCCTTTCAACTGTTTGTATAATTAAATATAGATTTTACGAAATGTTTTGGATAAACTCGTCGATTGCGCTGATAAGCTGCGCTTTCGCTTCAAAAACATTGATGCCATCGAACTGAGCCGCAGCCATTGTCTGATGTCCGCCGCCGCCAAGCTTTTCCATGATGATCTGAACGTTCATTGCTCCTCGTGAACGTGCGGAAATGTTGACCCCGTTCGGAGTTCTGAATATTACAAAGCTTGCGTCAACGCCGACGATCTCAAGCATCTGGTCGGCAGCCTGAGCCGATGCAACACGGATGAATTCATCTGCCGTATCATCAACTGCAATAGCGCAGCGGTTGTAGATCTCTGCGTCTGCGATAAGCTTTGAACGCTTCTGTATGCAAGCCATTGAGTTTGCGAAGAGGTTTTTTACCGCAACCATGTCTGCGCCGAGTTTACGCAGGAATGCAGCCGCTTCGAATGTTCTTACGCCGGTTCGCATAACGAAATCCTTTGTATCAAGCATGATTCCTGCAAGCATAACATCTGCATAATAGCTTTGGAGCTTGTCTATGCCGGGGAAATACTGGATAAGTTCCGCTGTCATTTCGCTTGCCGATGAAGCGTATGGCTCGTGGTGGAAGATAACGGCGTTGTCGATATAGTTTACGACCTGTCTGTGGTGGTCGATAACAACGACCTGCTTTGCGGCAGCGTAAACTTCCTGACTGTCGAGGATATCCTTGTTGTTGGTGTCCACAACGATGAGAAGGCTGTTTGCGTCCATTTTTTCAAGCGCTTCTTCGGGCGAGATGAAAACGGGTTCTTCCTCACGCAGATTTTCGTTAAGCCTTTCAATAACAGGCTTTGCAAGGTTTCTTTCAGCGTCAACGACCATGTTTACGGGCAGATCCGGTTTTAAGATCCTTATAGCACCGCAAAGACCTGCTCCCGAACCAACGCTGTCCATATCGCCGTTCTTATGTCCCATAATAAATACGGACGAGGCGGATTCGATGATATCCGTCAAAGCGGCAGCAACGATCCTTGTCTTGACCTTTGTGTGCTTTTCGATGCCCTTCGAAACACCGCCGAAGAATTCATAGCCTTCCTCACGCTTTACGGCAGCCTGATCGCCGCCTCTACCCTGCGCCATTTCAAGCGCCTGACGGGCAAACTGTTCGCTTTCTTCAAGATCGACCGAGCCGATGCCCACGCCTATCGAAAGAGTGATAGGGGTCTTTCCCGTTATGGGGATAGCCCTTACTTCTTCAAGTATCTTGAACTTGTCCGCTATCATAGCATTGATATATCTGTCCTCAGCAACGGCGAAGAAGCGGTCAGGGGCAAGTTTTCGCAGAATGCCGTGCTTCTCTTCAAGATAAGTTTCAAGCAGCTTTTCTATCTGAATGAGGATATGCGATTTTTCCGATTCCTTTTCATCGGAGAGAAGCTCTTCAAAGTTGTCTATCGAAATTATCATTACGGACGGACGGATATTGTTCATCTCTGTCTGCAAATTTATAAGGTCGCTTATATCTTCAAAATAGAGCAGCGTGAGTGTCGAAATAAGATTCGAGTCGCTGTCGGTCTTTTCGGTCGTAACGGCGGAAATGCGGAAATGCGACGCTTCAAAATCGACGGTCGTTTCCTTGTTCGCCATAGCCTTTTCAAGATCGATATCTATAATAGTACGGATATCAACGCCGAATGCGTCAGCGCTGTAAACATTCTCGCTGAACGAGATGTTGTACCATACGATTATACCGTCACTGTCAACGATGACCGCAGGCGCAGGGAATTTGTAAAGCGAGTCACGTTCGGTAACATTCAGCTGCGATTCCATTTCCGTTACGAAATGGTGGAGATTTTTCTGTGAAGCCGAAAGCAGCGCAAGGAACGCTATTGCTGCCAATGCGGTTATACAGAGCATTACCCAAAACGTTGCAGGCTCCGATTCCGCAAGGGAGAATGCCGAAGCCATTGAAATAACAACGAGCAGTATTGATACAAGCTTGAATGCAAGCCATTGTTTTCCTGTCAATTAACGCACCTCCAAATACGGGCGTAAATTTTTTTGTAGGGGACGGGTTTCCCGTCCCGCCTTTTACACATTGCGTTTGTGAACGGGTGGGAAAACCCCACCCCTACAATGGGGGGGTATATCACCATAGGGCGATTTTCGCTATATTTCCAATTTTAAGATCATATCTCCATTATAATAGGAAGTATCATCGGCTTTCTCTTTGTCTTCTGGAAGATAAATTCGCTCAGGTCGTCCTTCATGCGTGATTTTATAGCGTTCCATTCCCTTGTGCCGGAGTCAAGGCATTCGGTGAGTGTGTTTGTAAGAATTTCCTTCGCAGCGACCATAAGCTCTTCCGATTCACGGACATATACAAAGCCTCGTGAAACGACATCGGGGCCTGCAAGGATAGTTCCGCTTTCAAGCTCGATAGTCGCAACTGCGATGATAAGTCCGTCCTCGGCGAGATGCTTTCTGTCACGGATAACGATAGAGCCGACATCGCCGACGCCAAGACCGTCAACAAAGATCCGTCCTGCCTGAACCTGACCGGTTATCTTCATATCAATGCCGTCCGATTCGATAACGCTGCCGATATTTGCGATGATGACATTGTTCGGGTCCATTCCGAGGTCTATCGCAAGTCCCGACTGCTTTTTAAGATGCTTATATTCGCCGTGGACAGGGATATAATACTTCGGCTTTGTCAGCGAAAGCATGAGCTTTAATTCTTCCTGACAAGCGTGTCCCGAAACGTGAACATCGTACATGGATTCGTATATGACCTCTGCACCTGCACGAAGAAGCTCATTTACTACCTTTGTAACAAGTTTTTCGTTTCCGGGGATAGGATTTGCACTTATTATGATGAAGTCGTTCGGCGTGATCGTAACGTGTCTATGCTCGTTCATAGCCATTCGTGAAAGAGCCGACATCGGTTCGCCCTGACTTCCCGTGGTTATAAGAACTATCTTTTCAGCAGGGAAACGGTTCATGGCGTCAAGGTCAATGATAAGTCCGTCGGGAACTTTAAGATAACCGAGTTCTATCGCCGTAGAGATAACATTGAGCATACTTCTTCCGAAAACAGCGATCTTTCGGTCGTTCGCAACGGCGCAGTTTACGATCTGCTGAACACGGTGAATGTTCGATGAGAACGTTGCGATTATGATTCGCTTGCCCTCGGCACGGTCGAAAAGCTTGACAAAGGAGTTTCCGACTGTTCGTTCCGAAGCCGTGTGTCCGGGACGTTCGGCGTTGGTCGAATCCGCCATGAGCGCAAGAACGCCTCTGTTTCCAAGCTCGCCGAAACGTGCAAGGTCGATTATTCCGCCCTCGATAGGGGTGAAGTCAACCTTGAAGTCGCCCGTGTGGACGATAACGCCTGCAGGAGTGTGTATAGCAAGTCCCACCGCATCGGGGATAGAGTGGTTAACACGGATAAACTCGACCGCCATGCAGCCCATTTTTATGGTTTGACGGGGCTTTGCAACATTGAGCTTTGCGCTTTCAAGGATACCGTGTTCTTTGAGCTTGCCCTCGATAAGTCCTATTGTAAGTCTTGTTCCGTAAACAGGGATATTTACCTTTTTGAGCAGGTAAGCAAGCGCACCGATATGGTCTTCGTGTCCGTGAGTGATGACAACGCCCCTTATCTTGTCTGCATTCTGTTCAACGTATGTGAAATCGGGGATAACAAGGTCAACGCCCGGCATATCGCTGTCGGGGAAAGCAAGTCCGCAGTCAACGATAAAAGCGTCGTTTGCACATTCGAAAACGGTCATGTTCTTTCCGATCTCGTTAAGTCCGCCGAGTGGGATTATTCTTACCGGAGTGCGCTTTACGCTGCGGTGATTGGTCTGAAAACCGCCGGGAAGTTCCGTGATCTGAAGTGCTTCTCCGATGTTTGCAGGTGCAGTATCCGTATTCTGTGCGGAGCGGTTCTTGTCGTAGTTTTTGCTGCGGGTGTAATTTTTGTCGGCGTTGTTATAGCTGTTTACTCTCTGCTTGGGAGCGCTCGGACGGCTCACGGGAGCAGGTGCGTTTTCGGGCTGCTGGATCTGCAGCGCAGTTTGGTATGAGTTCTGGCGGTTGTCATGTGGTCTGCCATAAGTTTTTTTGCCGCTTGTGCGGAAGTTCTTTTTCTGATAGCTGCGGCCGTATCGTGAAGTGTTGTTCTGTACTGCCTGTTCGGGCGCCTGGCGCTTTGGCGTAATGCGTTCGCCGTACATATTGACGGTTATTGTTTCGATTTCGTTATTAGCCAATTTTTCAACCTCGCTTTTCTGTTGTTAATACTTTTGTTTTCAATTTCCGTGCAAAAAGATACATAAATTGCATAAAGGAAATATGTATGCGAAACCAAGGCTGGCAAAGACGTGATGTTATGAGCCTTTTTCGCTTGATAAAAATATTCCCGTAGTGTGCGGCGGAGAGAAACTCTATTTGGTAGATGTACCGCATATCCTATTCCGAACATAATTAATCAGATTAATTATATAACAATTCAACATATATGTCAAGAAAAATTTGTCATACCAATGTTTAATGCGTAATTATTTTTGTTCCGCTAATTTTCCATAAAACCGACAATTCTGTGTAGGGGCGGATCCTATATCCGCCCATTGTATGCCGAATTCTTTATAAATCCGCAAATATTGACAGCTTTCGGATTATACTATATAATAAACAAGATAAAATGAGAAAGGATCTTTTGAATATAGATATGAAAACCGAAAGCATTATATTTGATATGGACGGAACGCTCTGGGACAGCTCGGAAAGCGTTGCAAAAGCATGGAATGAGGTCATCTCGGAGCATACAGAGCTTGATATCGTCTTGACTGCAAAGGATATACAGAGTGTAATGGGACTTACCATGGACGTTATCGCAGACAAATTCTTCAGCGGTGTACCGAAAGAACAGCGTATGGAGCTTATGAATATATGCGCAGAGCATGAGAATGGATATCTTGCAAAGCACGGTGGCAGACTTTACGATAAAGTCGAGGAAACGCTTGGCTTTCTGAAAGAACGCAGCCGACTTTTTATCGTCAGCAATTGTCAGAGCGGATATATCGAGGGATTTCTTGAATACTATGGTTTAGGAAAATATTTTTCGGGGCATATCTGCTGGGGCGACAACCTGCTCTGCAAGGGAGATAACATCAAACTTATTATGGAGCAGAATTCCATAGAAAATGCAGTCTATGTCGGAGATACTCAGGGCGATTGCGACAGCGCTTACTATGCAGGAGCAGGTTTTATCCATGCGGCTTACGGCTTCGGCACGGCTGACCGTTTTGATGCGGAGATAGAGCGTTTTTCGCAGCTTTGCGAAATATTCTGATGTTTTGTGATAGTTTTCTAAAAATTGGGGCGCCGCACTTGACTTGGCGGTGCAAATGTTTTACAATTTTAGATATAAGATACAATATTATCCCCTACCAAAAACGGATAATTATATGGAAACATTGTACAGGAGTCAATTATGTCCGAAAATCAGAATAACGAAGAGAATATCAATAACGAAGAAGCTTTGGAAAAGACCGAAGTAAGCGGAAAGGTTTCCGTTCTTAAAAATATGCGCCGCCTGAATGAAAAGCAGAAGCGTGAAGAGCTTGAAGCCGAGGCGGAAAAGGAAAGAGAAATTGCCGAAAGGCAGCGTCTTGAACGTGAACGCTATGAAAAAAAGCTTGAACACGATCGTATCGAGCTCATGAAGCTTAAACAGGGTGTGATTTCCGAGGAAGATATCCCCCGTGAAGAGGAAGTTGTAAAGGAATATACCGTCCGGGAGAAGATCGGCAACTTTTTTTATCACTACAAGATAACGGTGTTGGTCGTTGTACTCGTTGCTGCGCTGTTTGTTTTCCTTATAGGTGATATTATAACCAATAAATCTCCCGATGTTTCGGTGATGATACTGGCGACCGACAGCGAATTCCAGTTCCGCACGAATGATATCGAAACGATGCTTGAAGCTTATTGCGAGGATTTCAACAATGACGGAGAGGTATATGTAAGAGTCAGCTATCTCCCTGCAATATACAACGAGAACGATGTCGATACTTATTTTAATCAGTCGTATCAGACGAAGCTTATGGCGGAATTCCAGGGCGGCGATTCAATAATAGTCATTGCCGATAGCGAAACCTGTCAAGCGGTGGGTATTGATAGTGTGAGTGAGAACGGCAACCCTGTTGACCGTATCCTTGTCGATATGCGCACCGTTTATCCCGAAGATGAAAACTCCATGGAACTTGGCTATATGCTTTCGGGAACAAGCTTTGCCGAGGATATCAAATACACCGCAATGTCGGACAGTCTTTTCATCGGATTCAGAGT
>JBJEQL010000360.1:0-1803 GCA_051881735.1 Oscillospiraceae bacterium | reverse complement strand
CATGATCAGGGTATAGCAATCTAATTGTTTTCATAGCCAATTCTCCTTATAAAAAATATGAATTTCTTTAGGGGTTCTCTTTATATTGTCATATTGAATAGGTAATCACGTATTTTACGATTATTTCAGCATTTGCACCTCCCAAAACGGTTCTTCCGAAAAATGACGTCCGTAACGCTCCAAAAAGAGGATATATCTGAATTCGCTCTTTTGAGAAAGAAATTCTTTTATCCGGGCAAAACGGTTTTGGTTTTCAGCAGGCGTATGACACACACATATATAATTGCCCGCCGGTAAAACAATAATCTGATTTTCACTTGCAGGCTTTACAATCTCGCTGCAAGCATACGCCGACAGCTCATCATTCTTCCTTTGATAGAGAAGACCCTGTTTATACAGGCTTGTGTATTTCTTACTTTCGCTGCGTTCAAAAAGCCTTGTCATAGCCATTACATAGTCCTTTGGGGTAGGAACAACATTTTTCATAGGTTCTGACAGAAAGCAGCGTTCGGGTGAAAACTGTTCAAACTGTGATTGAATTTTCGGAAGATTATCGGTTTCCTCAAGATGTTTTGAAATATATTTCAGCTTATCGGCTGTTCTTGTAATACGGGCTATCTCCTGATTTACCATTTCGGAGCCGTCTTTTACGATTTTATCAATATTCAGACTGCCGTTTTCATCCGAATATGATGCAAATTGTTTCAGCGGAATACCAAGCTCCAAGCACGTCAGAATAAAGTCAAGTATCACCATCTGCTGCATACTGTAATATCGGTATCCTGTTTCATCGTTTATATAAGTCGGACAGAAAATACCGATTTTTTCGTAATAGCGTAAAGCCTTGACCGAAATGCCCTTGAGCTTTGCAACTTCGCCGATTGATAAAAATTCCTGCATTTTTTCATTCTCCCTATTGACTCGTCCCTTGGGGCATAGTTTACAATATAATTATAACATAAAGGGAGGATAATTTCAATGTCTGACAACAGAAAATTTTTTCAATATGTAATCCCATCCATCGGCTCTATGCTGGTGACAGGACTATATTTCGTGGTAGACGGAATATTCGTAGGACAGGGTATTGGAACTAACGGTCTTGCCGCAGTCAATATAGCAGTACCTTTTATCTCAATTCTGATAGCTGTTACAATGATGATCACAATGGGTGGAGCTTCGCTTGTTTCCATAGCGTTCGGAAGGAAAGAGCCCGAAAAGGCAAATGACATTTTCAACATCAGCATATTGCTTGTGGTGGTTTTTTCGCTGTTTATGAGCTTGATAAGCATTCTTTTTCCCGAAGGTATTGCAAAAATGCTTGGAGCAAGCGACACATTGCTGAATGATACGGCGGTGTATCTGAAATACTTTGTAATATTCGGCTTGTTCTATTGCGGAGCGATGACACTGTCGGCTTTTATCCGCAATGACGGAAATCCAAAATTAGCTTTTGGGGGGATGATATGCGGTGCTGTAAGTAATGTTTTCCTTGACTGGCTGTTTATTTTTCCGCTTCAGATGGGTATAAAAGGAGCAGCAATGGCTTCGGGGCTTGGTCAGGTGCTGGCTTGTGCGGTGTTGTCATTTCACTTTATTCTCCATAAAGGAAGCATTAAATTTGCTGTCCCGAAAATCACTAAAAAGGATCTTTCGACTATAATTCACACAGGTATTCCGGAATTTGTCACACAGATGAGTTCTCCTGTTACAACCTTCTGCTATAATCAGCTTTGTATAAGGATATTTGGAGAAATCGGCACAGCGGCGTTCTCCGTTATCTCCTATCTGCTTGTAATAATCATT
>JBJEQL010000359.1:0-1805 GCA_051881735.1 Oscillospiraceae bacterium | reverse complement strand
TGAACTGCTCAACGGATTCAAATATTGCCTACAAGGAAATGGAGCAGAACTTTGAACTTTACAGTGAAGAACGCTTTTGGAAAAAGTCTTTGTTTATGAAAAAGGACATTCTCGGCGGAAAGGAAAGAGAGCGGCTTCATCATTACATTCAGTCCTTCAAAGCGGGCGAGGTTTCAAAGGAAGAAGCTCACCGCATTGGTCTGGGGTGGGCGAAAGAAAATCTGAAAGCTGAGCCGGACGAGCTTGTTATGAGAGAAGATGTGCAAAGGGTTGATGACCTTGTGGAAAAGCTCAAAGAAAAAGGTTTATCTGAAATATAAACTTGAAAATTAACGGAAATTATGATAAAATAAAGTAAATGTTATGCGGAGATGATAAATTGAAAAAAATATCAAATATATTACTCATAAGAATAATGGCGACAGTTTTAATGCTTTCCGCACTTATAGTAGCCTGTTTCGGCAGCTTTCAGTCAACTCTTCCTATTTTGCTCCCGATAGAATTTAAGGGCGAATATAGTCTTGACAATGGGGAAACGTGGAATACGCTGTCTCCCGATTCCAATATTCCCGCAAAGTACGGCAGTGTCATATTAAAAGGCGGTTTTGGACTCGAATTTTTCGAGGGGACAAATTTTAACTTTTATCTCGACCATATCACCATGGAGCTGTATATAAACGGCGAGCAGTTCCTTTGGGACAGCGCAAATGAAATGGGACTAAGCGACTCCACCTGCGGCAGAAAATGGGTAAACTTTATCAGTCCCGAAATATCCGAAAATGATATTATTGAGATAAAGCTTAGTAATCCCCACAGGTTCGGAAACAAAAATGCTTACAATGAGCTTCTCGGAAATATTTATGGCGGCTCGAAGAACATATTTGAACGAATTATGCTTCAAACGGGTAAGACAAGCAGGATGATCGGCTTCGCTGTGATAGCTGCTGCGGCAGCACTTCTGGCAGCGGCTTTGTTCTTCGGACTTATGCATATTGAGGGCGGTGTGACTGTCGGCAATCTTGGTGCTCTTGCATTGTTTTTCGGTGGGTATTTTATTCTCGATACCATTGATCTTCCCTTGTGGAGCTGGCTATTTTCATTTAATACATACGCCCTGCAGATATGTATCATGCTTTCGGCAACCTGTGCGGCGGCGTGCATTGCGGAAAGCATACATGGTGATGCAAGGAAAATGGCTCGTGGGGCAGTTTTTGCTTCGGGAGCAGTCAATGCCGTGCTCGCTCTGCTGCCGCTTTTTAAGGTGATGGTAATATATGATACGCTTTTATTCTGGCTTTTGGCTCATGCTGTCATATATGCGGTACTTTTGGGCTGCTGTATTTACGAATGTGTCTGCCAAAAGGTGTCAGACCGCCTTGCTGTGATATCCGATTTTTTGCTTATTATTGCTGCCTTTGCGGACATGGTATGCTACATTGCAGGCTCGGATAACAGGGGTATATTCTCCAAGAGCATTTTTCTGATATTGTTCCTTATACGCTTTGTAATGATAATCAAGGTTATTCCTATGAATTACAAGGCTGCGAGAGAAGCTGAGCAGCTTAAAACGGAGCTTGCAGACAGGCGCATTGCAACTTTGATAAGTCAGATACAGCCTCACTTTATTTACAATACCCTCGGTTCTATTTATCAGCTCTGTTTGGAGCAGCCCCAAAAGGCGGCGGAGCTTACTCATGATTTTTCTCAGTATTTGCGAGGTAATTTCGGTGAGCTTGATAATAACAATCCTATACTTTTATCAAAGGAGCTTGAGCACGTTAAGCATTATGTAAATATTGAACAGG
>JBJEQL010000358.1:3457-6871 GCA_051881735.1 Oscillospiraceae bacterium | reverse complement strand
CAAAATATTCCGCCGCCTGTTCTGCGGAAAAATCAATGTTTTCCGCTTTCGCCATTTCAAGCAGTTCTTCCGCACTCTTTGCCGATTTTGCCTTTTCGATCATTTCCATTGAAAAATTCAAAATTGTTTCCTCCAATTTTTTATGCATGGCGTTCGATTTTTTCTGCCTAACCTCTGCTCCGCTTTGGAAGAACTATGTTTCACTGCCGACAGTGCAGACGGACAAGGCTAAAATATTCAGAAATCGATAGCTCCGATAAGTGACTTTGCATTAGGAATTATCTGCTCTCTTGCTTTCGTTGTTATCGAATCACAAAGCTTCGGATCCTGGGTCTTGTTTACCGCAGGTGAGATAGCAAATTTTATGCCTGCATATCCCATAATTACCTTTTTGATCTTCTCAAGATCTTCTTCGGTTCTGCCGGGGAAATTTGACCTTATCATATTATTGTAAAGCTTCTCCGCAGTATCGGCGTCAATACCGAAAAGAGGCTTTACATATGCTTTTGCCAGAATGTGCGTAAGTGCGATCCCTGCATAATCGAAAATTAGATGTCCGTATGTAAGGTCAGCCATATCAATAAACAGCAGCTCGCCGTCCTGAACCATAATATTCTTAGGGTGGATATCACCGTGAATAAAGGTGTTGCTGTCGGGAATGCTGTTAATGACCTCGTGTAGAACAGCGACCTCGTCGGGAGTATAATAAGCAAGCATATCGTCTGCCCACTTGTTGTAAAGATCCTTGACATTGCCGAATATTCTTGTATCGGCTTCGGTTTCGTGAAGCTTCTTTACGATAGCGGAATATTTCTCGGAATACTCGTCAAGCTTCTCGGGCTCGGCACAGAGCCTGTTGGAAAGAGTGTCAGCATTTATCAGCTCAAATACTACACCATAGCAGCTGCCGCATTTTACAAGGTCGAAAGAAATAGCCGTGGGAATACCGTAAACAAAGGCTTTTTTAGAGTAGGATATTTCACGCTCTATCTCGTCAAGAGGTTCTTTCTCTCCATAGAGCTTGACAATAGTGTCGCCGTCCAGACGGTAAACAGTACCATGACCGCCCTTTCCGATAATTTCGCAGCCCTCAACAGAGATCTCACGAAATGCCTTTTTAACCTCTATAATATCGGTAAAGCCTGTCATATCAAAGATATCATATACCTCAAGAGAAACGTTGACTATTCTTGTATCGTCAACAGTCTTTTTCAGCTTCAGAACCATTCTCAGACCAACGCTGGAGATATATTCCAGCTTTCCTGCGTCGATGATGATCTTCTCGGGCTTGTGCTTATCAACAAGAGCAAACAGCTCCTTTTCTGCCTCAGAGGCGTTGGAAGTGTCTATCCTTCCCTCAGGCTTTACTGTAAGTGTGCCGCTGTTAAAAATGCTTTCCATATTTTTCTTTCTCCTTTGTATATTATTCAAGATACAGATCTCTCAGCTTTTTTATTTTCTCATCGGAAACTCCAAGCTGATTTTTTATGTAATTCTGTACAGAACCATATTCAGATTTTACTGCGTCAAAAGCCGCTATAAGATATTCGCCCTTAACTCCTGCCATTGCCTGCGCTTCTTTTATGACAATATCGTCACAGCCTCTTTTTTCAAGCTCGGTTTCAAGGCGAGCAATATTATCCTTATATACTTCATTGCTTATTAGAAAATCCTGCATAATAATGTCCTCGTCCACTCCCAGAGCGCAGAGTAAAAGCGCTGCGGCAACTCCCGTTCTGTCCTTGCCGTATGTGCAGTGCCATAAAACCGCACCGCCGGAATTATTAAGAAGAATATCAAAAAACCTTGCATACCCCTTTTGTCCCTTTTTCTCAAGAAGAATATCGGTATAAAGAGCTGAAAGCCTGCCTGTTTTGGCATATTCAACAGTTTTCTGCAATTCTCCTCCTGCTTCCCGTATCTTATTCATCATTTCTATATTTTCGGGGGCGTTCGTGTCCATTTCAAATACGCTTATCCATACGTTTTCGGCACCGGGAATTTCTTTATCGGGAACAAGCTGCCTTTCATATTCCATACGAAAATCTACAACGTGTTTAACGTGAAACCTGTCCGATAATTCTTTTGCAGCTTCATCGGAGATCTTGTTAAGTCCCGCAGTTCTGATAAGCAGTCCGTCCCTGACCTTCCGACCGTCAGCTCCTATGTAACCCCCAAGCTGTCTTGCATTTTCGATTCCCTTAATACCGATAAATCGGTCTGCCGATGATACAGAAACCATATTTTACATCATTCCTTTCCGATGAAATAAGTGTTCGGGCTTTTTCGGAGAATAGGGAGCTTTACAACTATATTTATTTTTTTCTGAGCATTGCATATATCGTCAGATCGGAATCGGGCAGCTTTACGACTTCCATAAGCTCAAATCCATAATGCTTGTAAAGAGCTACATTCTTTTCTTCAAGGGTCTCAAGATAACAGTCCTGACCTGTTCTGTCTAAATACGCAAGTATGGGTAACATGACCTTAGAGCTGTACCCTTGCCCCCTGATCTTTTTGCGTGATACGAATCCAAAAAGATACCAGCAGTTATTTGTCAAATATTTTTTCTTTATCTTGCCTGCAAATGTATCAAAGCTTTGCATACGCACAGTTCCTTTTAAGCCGAATGATCGAACCAGTCTGAATGCACCTGCTTTAAGATAGGACAATAAATCGGGATCCTTGCTGTCAGGAGGAGCCAACAGCATGGCAGCGTTTATGTGTTCATTATCGGATACACCAAGCAATTGCCCATTAAAAGCACGAATCGATGTATACCACATAAGCCTTATCTTTTCTTCATTGTATATACCGCCGCAGAAATAGTTCATCAGAGGATAGCCTTCAAAGCCGTCTGCAAAACAGTCTGCAAAGCTGCCGATGTCCTTTTCCTGCATAATGCAGCAGTCCTTTAATTCGGGGATATCATACAGCAAACCCATATTATCACCTGATTTATTATAGTGAGATCTATTTTTTATTTTTGCTTTACTGAATAGTCAGAATATCCGCAAATCCCGTCATTTCAAATACTTCCATTACTTCATCACATACATTTTTCAGTGTCAGAGAGCCTGCCTTATTCATTTTTTTGTGAGCAGCAAGAAGCACCCGAAGTCCTGCAGAGGATATGTACTCAAGCATTTCCATATCCATAACAATATCCTTTACGCCATCGGTATTTTCACTTAAAAATGCTTCAAGCTGAGGTGAGGTAGTGGTATCAAGTCTGCCCTCAACAGTAATGTTAAGCTGATCGTCATTTCTTTCATTTGTAATAGTCATATTAAACTCTCCTCATATATAATTTATTTGTCACGGTTTTGTCACACCGAGTATGATAAAATAATAGAATTACAGAAATAATATTTTATAAACCGGTACGATCAATAAAATACGAAATTCTTTCCC
>JBJEQL010000358.1:0-3357 GCA_051881735.1 Oscillospiraceae bacterium | reverse complement strand
ATATTTTTCCGAATATTCCGATAAAATATTACGGAGGGATAATATTGAAAAATATCGACAGAAAAAAGATTGCTGTAATAGTATTTCTTATAAGTGCAGTGCTTTTCTTTGCTCTTACGATGCCTTTTCGTTTCAGACTTGCGGCGGCAGAAATAACCGAAATGCGACCCGTTTCAGCCCTTACTCCCGTGCTTGGACTGATATTCGGTCTGCCTGCGGCACTGGGCTGTGCTGCGGGAAATATTGCGGCAGACCTTATCTCGGGATACGGCATCTCCTACGCCTTGCTCAGCGGCGCACAGCAGCTTCTGTACGGTATGCTTGCATATGTATTATGGCGCAGATTCAACAAGGAAGATGATGAAAATAAGTTTTGCCTTGACAGCATTTCAAGACTGTTAAAGCTTTTTATTGTAATGGCTGTGATTGCGGCAGTAACGGTGGTATGTTCTGCTGTAACAAATCACGTTTATAATGTTTCCGAGCTTATCACAATAAACAGTCTGTATGCTTTTGTTAATACTTTTGATTCGGGAGTAATGTTCGGCTGTCCTCTGATGATAGGCGGACATTTTATGCAGAAGTATCTGAAAAGTCTGATGAACGGCAAAAAGGAGAAGATAATTACCTTTTCCCTTAACGAGCGAATGATAGTTAATACACTTATCACGGGACTTGGAATCTGCATACTTATCGGTACTGCTGTATACATTACCGATATGGTAAGCGACGAGGACAGGGTGCTTGGACTCTGGGGCAGGATATACCTTTTCCAGACCCTTGCACTGAATTTCTACTTTGCACTTTCGCTGGGCTTTATGTGGTTTACCGAAAAGAAAATTTCCCGTCCTGTGGAGCGGCTTGCGGAGGTAGCGCAGGAATATTATGCGGAGCATTCCGATGATGAGGGCAGAAAAAAGCTTCTCGAAGCTTGCAGCGAATATTCAAAGGACAACACCGAGGTGGGAAACCTTGCACGCTCCTACATCTCTATGGCAGAGGATATTGACAGCTATTTGGATAATCTCCAAAAAGTCACAGCGGAAAAGGAACGAATCAATGCAGAGCTTAGCCTTGCATCAAGTATTCAGGCGCATATGCTGCCCTGTATTTTTCCCGCATTTCCCGAACGCAGCGAATTTGATGTTTATGCCACAATGACCCCTGCAAAAGAGGTCGGCGGTGATTTTTACGATTTCTTTATGGTTGATGATAACCACATTGCCGCAGTTATGGCGGACGTTTCGGGTAAGGGAGTTCCTGCGGCACTGTTTATGGTGATTGCAAAAACGCTGATAAAAAACTATGCACAGAGCGGTATCGAACCCTGTGAGGTTTTCACAACGGCAAACCGTATGCTTTGTGACGGAAATGACGCAGGACTGTTTGTAACGGCTTGGATGGGTGTGCTTGACATAACGAGCGGAAAGCTTACATATGTAAATGCGGGACACAATCCGCCGCTGATAAAGCAGGAGGGCGGCAAATATGAATATCTCCGCTCACGTCCGGGATTTGTGCTTGCGGGCATGGATACTGTAAAATACCGTCAGAATGAGCTTACAATGCAGCCGGGTGACAGGCTTTTCCTCTACACAGACGGAATTACGGAGGCAACAAGCTCGTCAAAGGAACTTTACGGAGAAGAACGGCTCAGTGCATATCTAAACAGCCATTCCGAAAATTCTGCTGAGGATATACTTCACGGGTTGAAAGCCGATGTTGACAGCTTCGTGGGTGAGGCTCCGCAGTTTGATGATATGACAATGCTTATGCTTGATTACAAAATGAAACCGGAGGTGTGAATATGACCGAGAAAACATTTTCCGCATCAGACAGCTCACTGAACGATGTTTTATCATTTGCGGAGGAAGAGCTTGAAAAGGCAGAGTGTCCTATGAAAGCGGTCATGCCCATAACGGTGGCACTTGAAGAGGTCTTTGTGAACGTGGCTCATTATGCATATCCCGACAGCTCGGGTGAGGTAAGCCTTGCAATAGATTTTGACAGTGAAAGTCGTACAATGACATTCATAATGACCGACAGCGGCATACCCTTTGACCCTCTTGCAAAGCCCGACCCCGACATAACATTATCGGCTGAGGAACGGCAGATAGGCGGTCTTGGCATCTTTATGATGAAAATGACTATGGACGAAGTGAGTTATGAATATAAATGCGGCAAAAATATACTTACAATGAAAAAATCGCTGTAAGTGATTTTGATATGGATAGGTGAGAATATGGAAAACAGCATTTTCAGAAAAAAGAGCATGGAGAGGATATCCTCTCCCGAACAGCTGAACGATTACATAAAGGTAGCAAACCCCGGAGTATGGATCCTCTTGGGAGCGATTGTTATTTTGCTTGCGGGAATATGTGTGTGGGGAGTTTACGGTCGGCTTGACACGGTTGTCAGGGGAGCGGCAGTGAGTGAAAACGGCACACTTGTCTGCTACGTTACCGAAGAAAATGCGGCAAAAATACGGACGGGAATGAAACTTTCCGCAAACGGTACCGAGTTTACCGTTTCGGAGGTTTCTTCACAGCCTGTCAGTGCAGGCAGCGTTCTTGATGATTATGCTCTCCATGTGGGAGATTTTCAGCCTGAGGACTGGGTGTATTCCGTTACGGCATTAAGCTCGGAGGGAGCTTCTGCTGATGGTGTTTACATCGCAGAAATAGTTGTGGACAGCGTTTCGCCCAAAATTTTCGTTATAAACTGAGGTTTTTAAATATGGCTGAGAAGAAAGTAAAAATAAAATCTCCTGTAACAAAGGGTGCAGCAAAAGTTCCCGTTATAATGCAGATGGAGGCACTGGAGTGCGGAGCAGCTTCCCTTACAATGGTTATGGCATATTACGGAAAATGGGTGCCGCTGGAGCAGGTCAGAGAGGACTGCGGAGTTTCCCGTGACGGTTCAAATGCAAAGAATGTCCTCATTGCGGCGAGAAGCTATGGCTTTACCGCCAAAGGATACCGCTTTGAACCCGAGGAGCTGAAAAAAGAGGGGAAATTCCCCTGCATAATCCATTGGAATTTCAATCATTTCGTGGTGCTTGACGGTTTCAAGGGCAACAAAGCGGTCATCAACGACCCCGCAAGAGGCGTATGCTCCGTTTCAATGGAGGAGTTTGACAAGTCCTTTACGGGCATCTGCTTGATGATCGAGCCGGGGGAGAGTTTTGTTCCCGGAGGCAAGCCCAAAAGCGTGATGAAATTTGTAAAAAATCGTTTGCAGGGAGCGGGAACAGCAATAGCATTTGTAGTCATATGCAGCCTTATCTCTGCACTGATGGGAGTTATTCAGCCGGGTTTGTCACGAATATTCTATGACCGCCTGCTGACAGGGGAGAAT
>JBJEQL010000357.1:0-6876 GCA_051881735.1 Oscillospiraceae bacterium | reverse complement strand
GCGGAGGCGGCCACGGCAGCAGCGGCGGACATAGTATGGGCGGCGGCGGAAGCGGCGGTCATAGATAATTAATGTGTAATTCGTAATGCGTAATGCGTAATTATTATGAGCGCCAACATTTGCTGTTAAAACCGCGGAGCGGACTAAAGTTTGGATCAAGCCTTTTCAAAGGCTTGATCCAAACTTTAGTCCGCTCCGCGGTTTTAACGACAAATGCTGGTTCTGACATAATTACGCATTACGAATTACGCATTACGCATTAATCTTGTCTTGCCTGTACTTTTTTTGTCCGTCCCTGCATAATATTTAGCGATAAATCTTATTAAGGAGTGAATTTTCATGGGCAAATCTTCTAAAGCACGGGGCAAGGGTATTCTTATTATTCTTCTTATATTAATAGTCATTGCGGCGGGCTTTTTTCTTGTGAAAGCCAAAAATGCGGCGGACTCCGACAAGCTTTTTGCTATGTCAGGCAATGCGGAACGTGTAGAATTCCTCAACCGTCAGGGCTATATCGTAAAACCCGATCCGGTTCGCCGTGAAGACGTTGTTGTTCCGTCCGAGTTCAACGACACATACAAAAGCTATGTTGATATGCAGACGGCGCAGGGACTTGACCTTGCGGAGCATAAGGGTGACAAGGCTACGCTTTTCAGCTATGCTGTTCTCAACTACCCTGAATACTCCGAAAATGTCTTTGCCGATCTTCTTGTCGCCGACGACAAGCTTATTGCGTGCCAGTTGAAATATGAGGACGAGGAAAACGGATTTATAAAGCCGCTTATTGTCAAGGGGGTTGAACCGGTAGAGTCTGAAACCGGACCTGCGGAGAAAAAGGCTGACGCCTTGACTGAAACTTCCGTTGAAACTACGGCAGAAACTGCTGTTACGGAAAATGATGACGCTTCCGAGGCTGTATTTGTTCCTGAAGATGAAACAAATTTCGAGTAAAAATATGCGCTGTGGGTAATTCCTGCGGCGCAATTTTTTCAATTTTATGGTTTATTTTTCGTGAATTTTGTAATAATATAATAAGCTGAACGGCGGTGAAATGATAAAAGGTTGTGCAATGTGACAAAAGTTGCAAAAATGCGTGAAAAGTGCTTGACTTTTTGCTCGGAATAGTGTATTATAATTAAGTCGTCACAAGAGAGGGATCTTGAGTGAAACGAAATGTGGGAGCATAGCTCAGCTGGGAGAGCATCTGCCTTACAAGCAGAGGGTCATAGGTTCGAGCCCTATTGTTCCCACCATATACGGCCCGATAGTTCAGTTGGTTAGAACGCCGCCCTGTCACGGCGGAGGTCGAGAGTTCGAGTCTCTTTCGGGTCGCCATTTTTGTCTTTAGCAAGACGCTTCTGTAGCTCAGTCGGTAGAGCAGGGGACTGAAAATCCCCGTGTCGATGGTTCGATTCCGTCCGGAAGCACCATAAAGACAAATAGGTGCTTAGTTGGTGCAATAGTGCTGACATAGCACTTATGCGGATTTAGCTCATCTGGTAGAGCGCCACCTTGCCAAGGTGGAGGTAGCGAGTTCGAGCCTCGTAATCCGCTCCACGTTTAAGCGTCAGGGCAATAGTCCTGGCGTTTTCTTTTTATTTGACGAATTTACTCTTACTGACAGAGCGCCACCTTGCCAAGTGTGGAGAAATTTCTGACGAAACTAGCGAGTTCGAGCCTCGTAATCCGCTCCACAATAAACTCGTTGGAGCAATAGTTCCGGCGTTTTTTCTTTATATGAGCGTTTAGACAAGTAACTTTTTGAGGAGGGAAAAATGTGAGTGAAAAGAGTGTAAATATCTTGTGGTCGATTAGTCTGATTTTAATTGGAGCAGCTACCATCCTATTATCCGTTAACAGTATCTTCGAATTATCTTTTTCTGATGTAATTATTAGAATATTAGGGATAATTGACTTGGTTTCTCTTCCTATCTTAGTGTTTACGTCGATAAAAAAAGTAAAATGCAAAAAATAAACTTCAAACCATTTATACTAAACACCATTTAAAATATGAAAAAAATCAAGCCGACAATCTCGAATATATAGGATTTCGGCGCAGATTTTTTTCCGTTTTTTATTGGTGTTTAGTATTACAGCGCCCGAGAGGATATTAAGGCTTCTCGGGCGCTGTTTTTTGTATAGTTTTCTCAGCAATTCAATTTGAGCTGTAATTGCTTACGCCTTTTGAATTTCATTATTATATACGATCCTGAATTCAAGTTCGGTTCAATTATGTTACAATTCCCACTTTAAAAAATTCTTCACAATATAATCCGGTCCCTTCGGATCATCATCCATGGGTGAGATATTGGAATTCACATAAAAAGTATTCATGTTCACATTCTTTGCTCCTTCGATATCACATCTTCCATCATTTCCGATATAAAGAGTCTTCCTCACATCAAGCTTATGCCGTTCCGGAATGATATTGAAAAAGCGCTTATCCGGTTTCTTGGTCCGATAATCCGAAGAGATCAAAATATCGTCAAAATATGCGGCAATTCCCAGCAGATTCATCTCATAAGCAGTAAAGATCCGCTGGGCATTGGACAAGAGATACACTTTTTTTCCAAGTTCCTTTAGATGCGCGAGCATCTCTTTTGTTCCGGGATAGAGCCGTACATAGTCGGTAGAAAGCGCACGAAAAAACTGTCCGGTGTGAATGGCAAGTGTTCGGTCCTCCGCAATTCCTTTTTCACGATATAGCTTGCTGAAAACTTCCGTGATCTCAATCTCCGGAGATGCCTCGTGGGCATAACGAATATTATCCGGAGAATTCTTCAGCGCACTTTCGCTCTCGCTCACCAACGATTCGTAACGCTCCCGAAGTTCTTCCGATGTATAAATTGCCCCATAATAGCCAAAGAAAAGCGCTAACTTTTCCCATACCTCATTTTTGCTTTCGTCTGTATGAATATCTACCAGTGTGCCATATAGGTCAAACACATAATTCTCGTAATTCTTCGGTAATACCGCACTTTCTAAAATAACGCTCATTCTGTTTTCTCCTGCTCCTTGTTTGAAAAATATATGAAGTTTATCGTTGCAATGAATTGGAGATCAGCATTACGCCGACAAATTCATTTTCTCGAGTTGTTTATCAATGGAAAGCTTTGTTTTTGACGTCCTGCACCAATTATATCATATTTTACAGACGAATGCAAAAAAATTATTACACTAAATTTCATAAATTTTCAAAAAATACTTGACAAACGCTTTTAACGGTGGTATAGTATTATTGTACTAATCAGATAATACACTTGACAGGAGGAAACAATATGGCAAAGGTTCTTGAAGTCCGTGAGCTTTCAAAGAAATATCCCAAAAAAGATGTTTTTGCAGCTGACGGAGTTTCATTTGACGTTGAAGAGGGCGAGATTTTTGCTCTCATCGGTCCTAACGGCGCAGGAAAAACAACTACAATTCGTATGATTTCGACACTTATCGAGCCGACATCGGGCGATGCGTTCGTTTCGGGTCACAGTATTGTTAAGGAGGCAGACAAGGTTCGCCAGAACATCACTTATCTCCCCGATGAAGCAGGTGCATACAAGACTATGACAGGAAGAAAGTATCTTTACTTCATGGCAGGTCTTTTTACAGCCGACAAGATGACTATCGAGCGCTATGTAAGAACAGCAGAGCAGATGTGCGGCCTTGGCGACAGACTTGACGAAAAGATTGGCGGCTATTCAAGAGGTATGATAAGAAAGCTGCTCCTTTCGAGAGCGGTAATGACCGAACCGAAGCTTGCTATCATGGACGAAGCAACATCGGGTCTTGACGTTATCAATGCGCTTGAAATAAGAAATATGATCAAAAAGCTTGCGAAGGAAAAGAATATGTCTTTCCTGCTTTCATCGCATAATATGCTTGAGATCGAGTATCTTTCCGACCGTGTTGGTATCATCACAAACGGAAAGCTTATGATAACGGGAACGATCCCCGAACTCAAGGAACGCTATAACGCAGCTAACCTTGAAGAAGTATTTGAAAGGGTGGTGCTTGAACATGAGGTTCGGTAATCTTCTTAAAAAAGAGCTTGGTGAGCTTATCACAAAACAGGCTATTATCAGTATGGTTTTTGTGCTTCTCCTCTTTGTATTTATGGGTCAGGTCATGGGCAGATCCATGGAAGAGGGATTTGATACATCCACTATAAACGTTTGCATTCAGGATGATTCTGAATTTACCAAGAACGTTATTGAACGTGTCAAGGCGGAGAAAACCACAGAATTCAATGTCGTTGAACTTCAGAGCGACAATTACAGCGATGAACTTGACAGACTCGGCCTTAAATATGTTGTTATCATTCCCGATGGCTACGGTGATACTATCGTAAACGAAAAGAAGCCCGGCAAGCTTATATTTGCAAGCAAGGTTTCGCTTGGATTCAGCGCAAATATGTCCACAATTTCGTCGAGCGATGCTATAAACGCAATTGAAGAAAAAACAGCCGATGAAGCTATGGAAAGCATTTACGGCTTCTCGGACGAAGAGATCGAGCTTTTAAAATCTCCGAGCAACCTCGTTGAATTCTCCACATCAAACGGCAAAAACGTTGAGATCTCATCTGCTGCTATTGCTTCAATAGTTATGATGGAATCAATGATCGCTCCGTTTGCAGTTTTCTTCCTGCTTCTCCTTGCTTCACAGATGATCATGACAGCGATTTCGACAGAAAAAATTGACAAAACACTTGAAACACTTCTTTCGACACCTGTTTCAAGAATGACAGTTCTCTCGGCAAAAATGGTTGCAGCAATTATTTCCGCACTTCTTAACGCATTGTTTATGATAGTAGGCTTTGGAATCTATATGTTCAGCCTTATGGGCGGAGCAATGAGCAGCGCAATGGGAAGCGTTGCGGAGGAAGCAGCAGACGTAAGCGGAATTGCAACGGATGCAGTTTCAACAGCACAGGCTCTTTCCGAACTCGGCTTGACTCTCGGTGCAGGAGATATCATCCTCTTTGGTCTGCAGCTTTTCCTTACACTTGCGATCGGACTTGCGATCTCACTTATCCTCGGCGCAATGGCAACAGACGTAAAGTCTGTACAGACGCTTGTTATGCCGATAATGATAGCAGTAATGATACCGTTCTTTGTAACAATGTTCATGGACTTCGGATCAATGCCTGTCGCTGCAAAGGTCATCATGTTCCTCATTCCGTTCACACATAGCTATATTACCTTGACAAATCTTATTTCGGGTGATATGATAATGTATTGGGGAGGACTTGCATACCAGATAGTATTTTTTGCAGTATGTATGTTCATGGCAGTAAGAATGTTCACCAGCGATAAGCTCTTTACAATGTCGTTCTCCACCGAAAACAAAAAGTCGAATAAGCTTTTGAAGAAATAAAAGGACGATGGCGAATGAAACTCAGGCAAACACGTTATACACCGAAAAAAAGACGAAATCCGCTGCTTAAAGCGCTTATGGCAGTACTTGTAGTGATACTGCTTGTAATGTGGCTTAATATGGACAGATTTGGGGTTGAGTTCAGCGATATGCTTATCGCAACGGGAATAGCGCTGATATTACTGAGTATAGCGAACGCCAATCGAAAAATGGAGAAAGATATCGAAATTTCCGATAAACAGCTTGAAGAAATGCGTGACAAGATCGGAAAAGACGAGTATAGTACATCAGCAATGTACTTTGACGAAGAGTTTAAATAAAGCAGGAAAACTACGAAGCCAACCGACCGTTCAAACTGGATTCAGCTTGAACGGTCGGTTGGCTTCACAATTTCTATAATTACAATATCCCGAAATGCCCCATAAGTGCAAGTATCAGCACTCCCGGAATACCAAGTATCAGCGAAAATACAGCGGTGAAAAAGTTCAGCGGAACGCTGAATCCGACATATTCTCCGAAAAAATGCAGAATAATAAGGAAAATCGCTCCCGAACTCATGCCGAAAAACGCCGTTTTTGCAGGCTTTCCGCTTTTCAGATAATGCACAAGCATTACGATCGCCGAAATGACTACCGCAAGATAAAAAATCAGTTCTCCGAGGTCCACTCCGCTCATTTCAACACTGTCCTTCCCGTAAGTCCCGACTGCCTTGCCTGTCGCAAAAGGTAAGCATACCGTGAGCGCAGGGCAAGCTCTTCATATATAACCGCTTCGATAAGGTCGTTATCCGTTACAAGGTTAAAACGTCTGCGGCAATGTGCAAGCTCATTTATCACGCAGTCGATATCTTCAAGAAGTTCTTTGTCGTGCTGCTCCTTTTCTGAATTCTTGGGCGGCTTGCCCGTGATAATACTTTCTGCACGGCTTATCAATTCTGTCATTTTTAACATAAGATCACGTTCCTTACATAAGTATGTATAATAAAGCCAAAATAAGCTTTATATCTGCATTTTCTTTCAGCAGCACCGCTGCGAGCATTATAATGAGCGCTGTGTCCGAATTTGCGCCGCCTATAATTGTTGGTGCAGGTTTTTGATCTGCGCAGGTGGGCGGTTCGGTTTTTGGAGGAAAAATCGGTTTTTCCTGCTGACTTTTTCCGACCGTTTCAAACCTCGGTTTCGGCGGCGGAGCGGAAGTGGTTCGGTTCATGTTGTTCTGCGGTCTTCCCTGCTGTCTGTTCCGCTGCTGCATATAGCGATTGCTCTGTTCAAGAAGTCCCTGCGTCAACCTGTTCATCTCCTCGACTCGTTTTTCTGCCATTGAAATGCTCTGCTTGCTGTTTTCCATAAAGTTTTTGCTCCGTTAAAGAATGTTGCCGAGTGCGCCGCTGGCTTTAAGCTCGGAGTAAATGTTAAAAAGCCGCAGCAGCTTTATCGCTTTGTCAACACGGGGTTGTTTGTCCGCTGACAAGAGCGGTTTCAAGGCAATTAGCAGCTCGCAGTTTTTGTC
>JBJEQL010000356.1:0-1814 GCA_051881735.1 Oscillospiraceae bacterium | reverse complement strand
AGATACTGGGCGAGGAAATGCCCGGGGCTGTACAGCTTGACGTTCCCCTCACTGCCGATGTTGAAAGAGGAAAAAGCTGGTTTGAGTGCCACTGATCTTATCTGCACATACAGCGGAAAATAAAAAAGGATTACGAGTTTTGTTTCTTCGGCTGTCGCCTCAATTTGCTGACGCAATACACAAAACTCAGAAAGGAACGGTCATAAAAATGGAAATCAAATTTCATCTCCCCGATTTTATGAGACATTTCAGGCTCAATATCACTCTGGCGGAGTATATGAAAAAAAATCCTCACAAATTCCGTGAGGGAGTGAAGATCGGGTCGGTCTACGGAGCATTCCCCAATATGCTCTGGAACGGCGGACGGTTTATTTACGGAAACTGCGATCCCCGTATCCCGGGGGAGGTCATAAAGCAGTTTAATCAGCGGGGTATACCCTGCCGATTTACTCTTACAAATCCGCTGCTTACGCCTCAGCATCTCTCCGACCCTTTCTGCAATGCCATACTGAAGGCGGCGGACAACGGTCTTAACGAGGTCATTGTCTTTTCCCCCATGCTTGAGGATTACATCAGGGAGCATTTCCCGGATATGCCCATAACCAGCTCCACCTGCAAGCAGATCGAGGACTTTGACGAGCTTTGCGCCGAGATGGAAAAGGATTATTCCCTTGTGGTACTGGACTACAATTTCAACAATAATTTTGAGGTGCTCCGGAAGCTTCCTCACAAGGAAAAAGCGGAGCTGCTCATAAATTCCTGCTGTGAACCCGGCTGCAAGCGCAGGGGAGAGCATTACCGCTCTATCGGAAGAAGTCATATCGCTCTCACCGAGCACGTGATGAATAAAAAGACCACCCCCTATTCTCCCGAGGTCTTTGAATGTCCGTGCATGACCAGGACCTTGTATCAGACGGTAAATTCTCCGCTGCACATATCTCCCGAGGCTCTTTATGAGAAATACGTGCCTATGGGATATTCAAACTTCAAGATAGAGGGCAGAAGCGTTCCCGATGTGAATGTTCTGGAAAATTATGTATATTATATGGCAAAGCCCGAATACAAGGACGAGGTCAGACTGGATATGCTTATCACCCTTACAGGAAAAAATAAATATTTTGGCTGATATATTCCGTATCCGGTGTTTTGTACCATTGCGAAAATGAATAAAATTTTGAATTTTTGGGAAATTTGCGATATTATTTTGTTAAATTTACAATCTGTTAATAATATATATGCTAAAAGTTTATAAACTGCGCCGACTTTTATTATATAATAAACATATATTATGTTGGAATATTTCGGACATTTTTTGCAGACGTATTGTGTGCAGGATTCCGAGAATTTAAAACGGGAGGAATTTTGCTATGTCACTTGGTAAGGTTCTTGTTGTTGACGACGATAATAACATCTGCGAGCTTCTGAAATTATATCTGGAAAAGGAAGGCTACGGCGTTATGGTCTCCCATGACGGCGATGAGGCTGTTGTTAAGTTCAATGCGCTGAAGCCCGATATCGTTCTTCTCGACATTATGCTTCCCGGTCTTGACGGCTGGCAGGTATGCCGTGAGATAAGAAAGAAATCCAATGTGCCCATCATTATGATAACCGCCAAGAGCGAGACCTTCGACAAGGTGCTTGGTCTTGAGCTGGGCGCTGACGACTATGTTGTAAAGCCCTTCGACACCAAGGAGGTAATTGCCCGTATCAAGGCTGTTTCCAGAAGAATTGGTCAGTCCTCTTCCGAGTCTGAGATCAGAGAAGTGAAGTACGACAAGCTGGTCGTTAATATGACAAGATACGAGCTGAGAGTT
>JBJEQL010000355.1:0-1814 GCA_051881735.1 Oscillospiraceae bacterium | reverse complement strand
AGATCAGGTTCATTGTTCTTTATGACTGTTATAACGAATGACTTCATTTCCCTTTCAAAAAACTTTGAATCACTGTAGATATTGACGCTGAACGCTCTCATTGAAATTGAACTTCCGTGAAGATCATTTATTCCTACGAGTGCAGACAGAAAATTATTCAGAAATGACTGTTCCCTGCCCCATACTCCGGTGAGCTTGTTGTTTTCCTGCATATATTCTCGGCTTGATAAAAGATAAGCTCTTAACCAATTCAAGTCTATCCGTTCCAACGTTTTGTCGATAAGCTCAACCACTCTGTTGACCTTTGATGTTCTGTTTTCACGTTCAAGATACTCATATACCGTATCAACATTTTCAAGGTTGAGCCATACGCTGTTTATCAGATAATCTTTTCTTGTCCAGTCAAGCTCAATAAAGCCTCTGCTTTTCAGACGCAGCATATCATCTCTGAATCCCCGATATTCACTGCTTTCAATATCGGGGATCTTTATATCACTTTTGTCAAATTCGATCCTTACCCTGCGGTTTGAACCCGGAGTTCTATCCTCAAATTTATCGAGCAGTTTGTTCAGAATGATAGATTCATTATCCATTGATTTCACTCATTTCTTTAGTCCATTCGACAACGGTCGATCTGTAAACATCTCCGACAGCTTCCTTGTAAACAAGCTGCGTCTTATCGGCTATCGGGGCAATATCAGACGCTTTTTCGGGCGGCGAGCAGATTATAACCTGCAAACCGAAGTTTCTCAAAAGCTTTACGCTTTCAACTATTCTTTCACCGTCCATTTTGTTGAACGCTTCATCAAAAATAACAAGGCGCATTGTGTTTCCCGTTTCTTTTGGGTCGTTTGTTCTGTACAAACGTGCGAAAGAAGCCAAAACTGCGATATAAAACGGAGTCTGTGTTTCTCCGCCCGACTTTGTGTTTATTGACTTTGAAAGCTTTTCTCTTCTGCCGCTGCTGTCGGTAGTAATAAGGTCAAAGGTCAGATACGTCTGATATTTGCTGAACATTTTTACGCTTTGCACCGACTTTTCGGAATTGCTGTCAAAGCTGATGATCTGCTCAAACAGATTGTCGATAACAGTCTTGTATTTCACGGTAAAATTGTAGCTGAACAATCCCTCTGTGCCGTCATCGAGCAAACTTGACATCAACATATTGTAATACTCTATGTATGCCGGATTAGGTTCGACAGAAAACCTGTATTTGTCGTTTCCGAACTGCGCTATTTTCAAAGCTTCATTCAGATCGTCGATCTTCATTTCCGCACTTTGGATATTGGCTCTGAGCTTATAGATAAAGTCGCTCTTGAACTGCTCCATAGCATCGTTTTTAGCTTTTTCGATTTTTTCACGATAATTAGGCAGCTCATAATCTCTGATCTTCCGATAAGCCTCATCATACTCGTCGTTATTGTTCACGTCGGAAACTCTGAATGAAGCCTGTTCCGACATATTATATTCGTTTCTTTTTTCAACAAGCTCTTTTTCTCCTGCCGATATAAGAGATGCCGTACCCTTGACAGGCGAGTTAAACTTATCGGCAACAACATTCGGACTTCCACACTCGGCAAGCTCGGTTTTATACCTCGGAATACCCTCGTTATTTCGGTATTCTTCGGGATACTCAGTATCTACCTTGGCCTTGCTATCGGATATCTTCTGTTCAATTTCGGGAATGATTTTTGAAACCGCATCATCCCTTTTATGTTCATTGTTAGAAATTGACCGGATAGTATCTTCTTTTTCCTTGACCGCTGAATCAATTTCTGCCTTTTTTGCAGAAATTTTTTTGTCCATTTCTTCGA
>JBJEQL010000354.1:0-1816 GCA_051881735.1 Oscillospiraceae bacterium | reverse complement strand
TGTTTTGATGTCATCAACAGCATTTCTCTGCGATTCTGTAAGCTCTGCGATCTTTCGAGCGTGGCGTTCGCTTCTTTCCGAACATTCAATGATGCTCTCCATGTGTTCGGCAACTGTCTTTGCGAACTCTGTGCCGTTGTCAACTGCTCTGATGGACTCGTTGATAAGATTGGTTGTGTTCTTTGCGGCTTCTGCACTCTTGTTGGCAAGGTTTCGAACCTCGTCTGCAACGACTGCAAAGCCTTTTCCTGCTGCGCCGGCTCTTGCGGCTTCAACTGCGGCGTTAAGTGCAAGGATATTGGTCTGGAAGGAAATATCTTCGATAGTTTTGATGATGCTGCTGATCTTGTTGGAAGAATCGTTTATTTCTTCCATTGCGTTCACCATCTGCTGCATATTTTTGTTGCTTTCGTTCAGCTTTTCTGCGCTTTCGCTTGCAACAGCGGCTGCAAGCTCGGCTTCGTTAAGGCAGCGTTCCGATTCGTTTGCAAAGTTTTCAACGGTTGAAACGATATCAGCAACGGTGCTTGCCTGTTCTTCGGATGCTGCTGTAAGTCTGCTTGAGATATCAAGCATTGAGGTTGTTGAATCATTGAGCGAACCGGCAATGTTTGAAACCTTGTTCATAATATCCTGCTGACGCTCGGTCATAGCGGCAGTTTCTTCCATTTTCTGCTGAACCTGTCCGAGAAGTCCGTTTGCTTCCTCTGTGGCTTTGTCGGATTTATCAATGAGGCGGATGGTATTTTTGATAAGTGTTCTGAGCATATACGCAGCAACGTTGATTCCTGCGATGCCGTTGATGATAACATTGCTTGCTGCTCCTGCATAGACCTTGTCCTTAACAAGCAGTCCTGCGAACATAAGTACATTCGTCAGTATCCATACGATGTCAACGTTAAGAACGCTGTTGTATATACTTCCTATTGCGATATTTGCGGCAAGAAGTGCAGCCATTGTATGAAGTTCGCCTTTGGTAGCCGAAAGAACAACGATAACAACGGCGGTAGCCTGTGTAAGAAAAATTCCCTTTGCATGATTTGATGCATTTTTCATCGGAATAAGCACTACAAACGGAACAACAATACCCATTATTGCGGTGCATATACCGGTAAGTGTGTAACCGGTCACAAGATTGATTATACAGAACACAACACATACTGCGAAGATGAATATCATGTGCGATTTTACGACCTTACTGGATATATGGGGACGGAGCGAGGGCTTTGACATAATAAATTCCTCCTATGCTATATAGCTATGTTTGAATTGCGCAGTAAAAAATATTATGGTTTAATACACAATTGTAAAAAAACTAATATGTAAACATTATACCATATTTTTAATAAAACGTCAATATTTAGCAAAAATTTTTCAAAATCGTAAAAATGCGAAAAAATCCGCCTGCAGTTTTTTCTGCAAGCGGAATTGGAATTATTTACTTTACAAGGCCGCTGTTGTTGATAGCGGAAACGAGAGCCTTGACCGAAGCGTCGATGATATCCGTGTGGATACCTGCGCCCCAGAATGTACCGTTTTCGGTTTCGATTCCAACGTATGCACAAGCTTGTGAGCTTGAACCTCTTTCAAGAGCGTGTTCCTCGTATGTTGTAATGGAGTAAGTGATGCCCAGAGCGTCCTTTACAGCGTTTGAAACAGCGTCAAGACGACCGTTGCCGGCGGATTCTCTTGTGATGAGCGTTCCGTTGTACATAACCGATACAACTGCGGAAATTCCGTCCTTCTGTGAGAAGTGAGCCTCGGAAACGGTGAATTTATCGCTTATGTTAAGGTAATTGTTCTTGAATACATCGTA
>JBJEQL010000353.1:0-6902 GCA_051881735.1 Oscillospiraceae bacterium | reverse complement strand
CATAGCAATTATTCCTCCGTTTTTCAGATCATATTTTCTTATCATACCGCAGGCAGTTTCCAGTACCGTGCGGTGATTATACGAGTTATCATAAGCCAACGGATTTGACGCCTTGTGGCAAAGCGCAGAAACAATATCCTTTGGTATCGGTCTGTCTTCCGTTACACAAGGTATAAGTCTGAGTATGGTTTCACTCATAAGCGCCTGCTTACATTCGATCTTTTCGCCCTGTTCCGTTCCGAAAGCACATCTTGCGATCTCGTAAAGACTGAAATCCTTTATCACAGAACGGCTTCTCTTTGCGTCAAATCTTGTCCATGCTGTTTCTATATGCCACTTCTCTATGTTTTCAAAAAACGCCGAGTTTTCAAGCTCCGAATACATCGATACCGACAGCCTTCCTGTGGTTGCAGCGTCAACGCCCATTATCATGACCTTTGCGCCGGGCGAATAATCACGCTTATAGCCCGTTATCATTTTCCTTACTAATTCCGCATGAATAGGCTCCGTATCAGGCGCAAATTCCTCATCAGGAAATTCATCCATGAAGCAAACAGAAGAATCCGCCATAATGTTCGGCACCGGCTGCATTGCGCTCGCCCATACAGTCAGCGAAAGAGATCCGAGATTGATGCCTTGCTTTGCAAGAAGCCACTTGAGTGCATTGTGCATTTTCTGCGAAAAATCATAGCTTACGGACAAGGTCTCTTCCTTGCTCTTAAAACGTCCTCTGTAAGTAAATCCACTTTCATCATTCGAGGAAATAAGCTTTGCTTTATCTCCCGAATTCCGTATCTTTGACGGATGCTTGTATGTCACGGGGAGGACTTTTCCTGTCGCATAGCAAAGCTGTTCATTGGTCATTATGCTTTGATTGAACGATATAAAGCTCTCATAAAGGCTTTTGTCTTTCCATGTTGCGTTTTCACGGTCAATATCGTTCAGATATTCTATACGAAATCTTACAAACGAATCCTCCTGCGCAATTCCGGCGATCTTCTCTTTTTCGGTGAGTTTCCCTGTGTTTGCATCGCATTTCAGCACTCCACATTCAATAAGGTCGTGCATTATACAGCCTTTTTCAAGATAGCTGTATACCGCTTTTACTGCAGGATGAGAACACTCGCTTTCTGCCCAAAGTCTTAGCTGCTCCATATAAGCTTTGTAATATTCCGAATTATCCGAACGCTTGCCCGTAGCGAAATCCTTGTAATCTCCGGCTATGTACACAAGTTTATCCGCAAGCGGCATAGGGAAAATACCGCTGCTTCTTGCTCCCGAATCCTCCGTGACCGGAATTATCGTGACAGCTTCCGCCTTGTCAACAGCTCTCGCCGTGACGAATTTGCCGCTATCATCAACAGTAAGCTCTATCTGAGCGTTCTGCGTGGAATGTGATACAGGAAGCAGCTGAACGCCGCCTGCATCACTTCCGCAGTTATTCTCATAGACCTTGTAAAGCTCGTCAGTCCAGCTCATCAAACTCCCCTCCTTTGAACTCGTCAAGTCCGGTGAAATTGTTCTGCTCATGTCCGAACGGCTTTATCGGCATTTCCTTTATCTGGCGCTTAATGCTGCAATCCTTCGGCTGAACAAAATCTATCACTCCGTCTTTCATAACGGGGTTCCAGAATCTCACCGTCATTTTGCCCTTGTCCTCGGGGTTTTCGGCTTCATCGGCGTATGTGATGCCATGATACATCAGATTATACGCAATCTCTCCGCTGTTGTCGTAAAACCCTGTTCCTTCTCCGAAAACGCACGGCTCCACAAGGCATTGACATTCTCTCGTTCCGAGGTAGCAGTCACGCCTGCCTCCACGTTCGATCATACGCTTTGCGATGCTGCTGTGCTTATTCAGATTTCTGTCCGCTTCAAGCTCGGGACGATTGTAATTCCAGTCGAAATGCGCTCTCACCTGATAACACACATCTGCAAGATATGTGTAATAAGCCAGATCATTCCCACCGCCGTAAGCTATCGGACGCATACCCTTTCGCACGGTCTGAATACGGTTCATTACACGCACGCTGTCGATATACCATACGATAGTCGGCTTGAAGTAAACACTTTGAAGAATCCCTTTCAGCGCTTCGTAAGTCGGGATCATGTAGCTGCATTTTTCGCCGCCTGCTCGGGTCAGAACATCGGAAAACAGCGCATAATCGCCTTTTATCGAAAACTCGACAGAATTTTTCTGAAGCTTTCCGCTCATATATATTACCATCCTTTCCGGACTTTGACTTTCTAATATAGTTATATGTTTATGTTAAAAAGGCAAAGTCCTAAAATTTATTTAAGCTAATTATGCAATATCGCAAGGTTCTAATATAATAAAATGATTATTAAGCCTTGCTACACTCAAAATTATATTCGCAAACGGGATTTTTGCCAAGATATCGAACACGAATTCAGCGTAATTAACAAAAAATTCACCAAAAAGGTGTTCAAATATGCTATACTGTATTTGTCGCTTGTTCCAAGGACAAGCGTGGATTGAAAATAATATAATTATATGATCATATTATCTTATTTTTGCCGTGCGGCTCACTCCGCACGGCATTTTTTATTCAGAATATAAGCGTTTCCGGCGGCGCACCATCAAAGGTTATGCCGATGTCATCATTATAAAACCTCTTTTCAAGAGCCAGAACTCCGCTTTTCAGCTGTCGGACAGCACCGGCTTCAAACAGACGATTTTTCATGTCGTTATATACTCCAACAGTGTATTTCTGCACTTTCCTTATCAGCTTTGAAGAGTCGTAAGGGCTGTATATTTCGCAGTTAAGGCGGTCGATAAGGTCTTTGGCATCATCATTATAAGGAACTATAATTCCTACCGTTTCGCTGTCGATCACTTCAAAAATCTCTCCAGCAGTTTTGAACGCCTGCGCCGAGTATTTCAGCGCAGGTTTCTTTTTCATTACAAATCTGTTCGTATCAAGCGAAAGCAATTCGACTAAGTTATCTTTTTTATCCGGTGTTACAAAGTTCATATCACCCTCACGCTCGTGATAATACTTTCCGAAATACGCTTCCATTGCCTCGGGAAGAAGCATATCTTCATATTTTTTGCTGTTAATAATAATCCTTGAAGCATCCTGCGCAGATTTTATCTCCTGCAGACCTGCAAGCCGTTCATCTCTGACGTTTATTATGTAAACAGGAGAAACGCCGTCAATTTCACCGTTTCTGTTGCATCTTCCGGCAGCCTGCGCAGCATTGTCCATACCTGCCATTGAACGCACAACACAACCGAACGAAACATCAACTCCTGCCTCAATAAGCTGCGTTGTCACACATATTACTTTATCATGCCTTTTAAGCCGCTCAACAGCTTCGGAAATCATTTTCTTCCTGTGTTCAGGACACATATTGTTGCTGAGATGAATCAGAAACGCCTTTCTTTCTTCGTCGGCATTGTCGTTTTTCTGCTTTATAAGGCGAAAAATTTCAGCGGCAGATTTTTTTGTATTCATAACCACCAACAGACTGCCGTTGCAAAGATATTTTTCATAACAGAAATTCGCCGCTTCCTCAAAGCTGTATCCGCTTACAGTCAGAGCAGGAATAAGCTTTGTCCTGCGGAATACCTCAAAATCCTCGCTGTAACTGCCGGTAATATCCTTCTTTTCATCGAAAATAACAGGAAATTCCGTGCGGTCGAAAACAGGTTGAGTTGCAGAACATAACACCACCGTACTTCCGCATATCTTCGCAAGGAAATTTACAGCCAAATTGAACATATTTATGCATTTTACAGGCACAGTCTGCACTTCGTCAATTATTATCACCGAATTGCAAAGCCTGTGCATACGCCGAACTGCCGTGCTCTTGCCGAGAAAAAGGGCGTTGAGGAACTGCACCATCGTAGTCGCAATGACCGGCTTATCCCACTTTTCCGCACGCAGCTCATATTCTGCAAGTTCCTCATCCGAATCCGTTTCCTGCAGAACGTTGGAATGATGTTCAAGGAAAAATTCATCTGTGCATATATTTCGGATAATATCGCTGTTCTGTTCAAGTATCGACATAAAAGGCGCAATGTAAAAAATCCTTTCCATATCGTACTCACGGCAGCATTTAACAGCATATCTCAATGATGATAAAGTCTTTCCGCCACCGGTCGGAACTATCAGGCGGCATACTCCTGCCTTATGGTCGGCAAACGCTGCACATCTTTCGGAAATATCCGTCCTGCGGAGAGATATTCTGTCCTTCTTTCCTGAAAAGCCTGCAAGTTTTTCCGATAATCTCCCCTCAATTTCTTCCCAGACCTTTTGGGTTTCAAAGTTTTGTTCTGTAACGCTGTCCGACATAAAATCCGCTGTGTCCGTTCGGTCTGCATCGATAAGCATTGATTCCGCAAGCCGCTCAAACATTCCAAGGTAAAAAGCAAAGTCCTTTTTCCCTTTGCATATCTTCGCTATCTTTGCCCGAACAGCAATGTACTCGTTCCTTGCCGCCTGAAACAGTTCATCTGTCTTATCTCCAAAGGCTTCGGAAAAAGCTGCTGTCGCTTTGTTGTAATCCACATCTTTATCTATACGTTTTGCAAAACAGTCATCTCCGTTTTCGTCCAGCCAGTCATGCAGTCCGTGATGCGAAATAATTATACGCCCTATAAACGCCGCTGTTTCATACGCCGACGGGTCATTCATTCCCGATGCATATTCAGAAATAAACTTTGCCCCTGCATAGCTGTGGTCGATCTCTCCTCGATAATGATCCCCCTGACCATGAATATATTCATTGAACTTTTCTGTAAATTTTCCCATGTCATGCATAAGTGCGGCAAGCTTTAAAAGATTTCCGATACCGACTTTTTCGGCATATTTTTCCGCAAACTTGGCTGTTCCGCAAAGATGTGAAATAACCGATTGTTCCTCATTGTCAGGCTTTCTGATATGAGCTGCATACTTCATTCATTTTCTTCCTTTCCAAGGAATCGCTGATGTAAAATCAAACACATTTTGGTGATCCTATTATTACTAAAAATTCACGCATTTTTTGCTTTTATATGTTTATATTATTATACACCTATCGAGAGTATAAAACAATCAATTCCATGATAATTCTGCAATTTCTACAATAAAGAAACAATTTTTATATCAATACCCACAAAGCAAAAACGGTATCCCCGAATATTCGGAAATACCGTTTTATACTAATCTTTAATCGTTCTATAGACAAAGCCGACAGATAGAATAATTCCAATCAAGGAAAACGACTGCAGCAAGGCTTGCCGCCTTGCAAAGGAGTTTGACGCAGAGTGGAATTATTATAGTCGAGGATTTGTCTATAGGTTGATTAAAGATTAGTATTATAAAGTATGTCACTTTTATCTGTGCAGTCCTGTGAGCATTTCAACCACAGCAGGGTCATAGTGGGAGAAGAACAAACTCTCACCCTCGTCAACTGCACAAAGAGCAGCCATATCCTCATCAGTCAGCGCAAAATCAAACACATTAATGTTTTCTTCCATGCGCTCCTTATGTGTGGACTTTGGAATAACTATAACATCGCTCTGAATAAGGAATCGAAGCGCTATCTGTGCAGGAGATTTTCCGTATTTTGCACCCAGCTCGCACAGAACCGGGTTTGTAAAGAAATCCTTTCTGCCCTCGGCAAACGGCCCCCAGCTTTCGTGTGCAACACCGTATTTTTTCATGTATTCGTGTGGCTTTTTCTGCTGCTGATAGATATGAGTTTCCACCTGATTTACAGCAGGAGTAACTTCAGCAAATGTACATATATCCACAAGTCTGTCGGGATAGAAATTCGATACGCCTATTGCACGGAGCTTGCCTGCCTTGTACGCATCTTCCATAGCACGATATGTTCCGTAATAATCATTGAATGGCTGATGAATGAGCATAAGGTCGATATAATCGGTTTTCAGCTTTTTAAGGGATTCATCGATAGAAGCCTTTGCTTTTTCATATCCGCCGTTTGATATCCATATCTTTGTGGTGATAAAAAGCTCTTCACGGGGAACACCGCATTTTTCTACTGCTGCGCCAACGCCCTCTTCATTGCCGTAAGCCTGTGCTGTGTCGATCGAACGATAACCAACCGAAATTGCGTCAAGAACGCAGCTTTCACATTCCGCAGGGCTGACCTGATATACACCATAGCCAAGCTGCGGCATTTTTACTCCGTTGTTAAGTGTTACAAATTCCATTGTGAATTCCTCCTTTATTTAGAATATACCTCTTTCGCCATACGAAACGCTGCCCATGCCTTCGGCCAACCTGCGTAAAATGCCGCATGGGTGATTATTTCTGCCATTTCCTCTGCGGAAATACCGTTTTTCTTTGCGCTTTCCAAATGAAATTTAAAAGAACTGTCAAGCATACCGCTTGCCAAAAGCGTCGTTACCGTGACAATGCTTCTGTCACGAAGAGAAAGCTTATCTTCCCTCGCCCATACCTCACCGAATAGAATATCATCGTTGAGATGAGCAAATTCGGGAGCGAATTCTCCCAGTTCGTCATGTCCTGCCGTTACCTTTGCCATAAAAACACCTCACTTCAACTTGCCGTATTCTTCATCGGAAACAGGTTCAAGCCACTCGTTTGATTTGCCCTCGGCAGGAATTTCCACCGCAAGATGAGCAAACCAACTGTCAGGAGCAGCGCCGTGCCAATGCTTCACCTCGGGAGGGATCTGAACAACATCGCCCGGTTTAAGTTCTCTTGCAGGCTTTCCCCATTCCTGATAGTATCCTCGTCCTGCGGTGCAGAGAAGGATCTGTCCGCCCTTGTGGTGGATATGCCAGTTGTTGCGGCACTTCGGCTCAAAAGTAACATTTCCGATCGCAACGCCCTCGGTCGTGAGCATATTAAGCCAGCTCTGACCCTTAAAATATTCTGCAAAGGCATCGTTCTTTTCGCCCGTAG
>JBJEQL010000352.1:0-31962 GCA_051881735.1 Oscillospiraceae bacterium | reverse complement strand
ATAATTTCTTCATATTCTCTCCCCCTTACATTACCATAACGCCGTCTTCATCGGCACCGAACTGGTTCAATATCGTCATTATCAGCAGAACTATTACCATAAGAACAAGCGATATCGCTGCTCCAAGGTTGATATTATAGGAGTTGCCAAGGAACTGCATTTCGATAAGGTCACCGATAAGAAGATTTCCGCCGCCGCCGAGCATTCTGGAGATAATAAATGTACTTATCGCAGGTACAAAAACCATTGTTATACCTGAAAAAACGCCGGGAAGACTAAGCGGAAAAACTACTTTAAGCATTGTTTTTGCTGAATTGCAGCCTAAATCGGCAGCAGCTTCAAGCACACTTTTATCGATCTTTACCATTACCGAATAAATTGGCAAGATCATAAACGGCAGATAATTATACACCATTCCGAGAACTACTGCACCCTCAGTATTAAGCATTTTGAACGGTCCTAAGCCAAAAAGTCCGAGAAACGCATTTATCAGACCGTTATTACCGAGCAGAGTCATCCATGCGTAAGTTCTGAGCAGGAAGTTCATCCACATTGGCAGCATAACTATCATAAGCATTGTACTCTGAATATTCGTTTTCATCCCTATAAGGATATACGCAAGCGGATATGCGATAAGAAGACATATTACCGTAGAAATGAGCGCAAGCCAAATTGAACGTATAAAAATCGGTGTATACTGTGCAACATTTGAAACATAATCGAGCGTAAAATGTCCGTCTTTATCCGTAAAAGCAAAATATGCGACCATTAAAAGCGGAACAAGAATAAAAACTATCATCCATACAAGGTATGGTGCAGCAGCGATCTTATTCTTCATTTTCAACAGTATCCTCCTTTTTTTCAATATCCTTCATACGATGCATGATATGAATATCATCGGGAGTAAAGGAGATACCGACAGACGCACCTTTTTCGGCTGCTTTCGTTGAGTGGACTATCCAGCGGAAGTCATACCCTTCGATAAGCATCTCATAGTGAACGCCCTTGAAAATAACAGATTCAACAATTCCACCGAGTTTTGCTTCATCGGGGGCAACAAGAGTAATATCTTCCGGTCTTATAACGATATCAACGGGGGTATTCTCTCCGAAACCGCTGTCAACACATTCAAACCGGCTTCCTGCAATCTCAACAAGCTTGTCCCTTATCATCAAACCGTGGAGAATATTGCTTTCTCCGATAAAATCAGCAACAAACGCATTTTTAGGTTCATTATATATATCAACAGGAGAACCGATCTGCTGAATTTTGCCGCCATTCATAACAACAACAGTATCGCTCATAGTGAGTGCTTCTTCCTGATCGTGTGTAACGTAAATAAATGTGATCTCAAGCTGTTCCTGGATGCGCTTAAGCTCGATCTGCATTTCTTTACGGAGCTTCAAATCAAGCGCACCGAGAGGTTCGTCAAGCAAAAGCACCTTCGGGTGGTTTACAAGCGCTCTTGCAATTGCAACACGCTGCTGCTGACCGCCGGAAAGACGGTTTATACTTCTCTTTTCAAAACCGACAAGGTTAACAAGCTTCAGCATTTCTGCAACACGCTTGGAAATCTCTTTTTCAGGGATTTTATTAACACGAAGTCCGAACGCAATATTATCATACACATTTAAATGTGGGAAAAGTGCATAACGCTGAAAAACTGTATTGACATTGCGTTTATACGGCGGAACTCCGTTCACTCTCTGACCGTCAAACATAACATCTCCGCTGTCGGGGTCCAAAAATCCGCCTATGATACGCAGAGTTGTTGTTTTACCGCAGCCGGACGGGCCTAACAGCGTTACAAACTCTTTATCCTTGATTTCAAGGTTAATCTTATCAAGTATACGTTCGCCGTCAAATTCAACAACAATATCGTTTAATGTTACAATATTCTCGCTCATATATTAAAACCTCCCCAAAGCTCCCAGAATAACATACAATATACACTTTATAATTATTTGCAGAAAAAGTCAAGAGATATTTCATTAATTTACAGAAAAAAACAATATATTCCAACAAATAACGGCGCAGAATGCAAAAAAAATGCAAAATGCGCCGTTAAATCACTTATTCATTAAAGAAAACATAGAAAGATTTGTATGTCATATAAACATCAGTCTTAGCAACAACTTCAAAAGGAGCGTGCATGGAAATAACAGGAACACCTACATCGATAACATCCATGTTCATATTTGCAAGATATGCTGCAACAGTTCCGCCGCCGCCGCCGTCAACCTTTCCAAGTTCTCCTGTCTGCCAGATAACGTTATTCTTATCAAGGAGAGTACGTACTCTTGCAACAAACTCTGCGGAAGCGTCCGATGTACCGGATTTACCTCTTGCGCCGGTGAACTTTGTAACACATACGCCGTAGTTCATAAATGCGCAGTTTCTCTTATCCATAACATCGGGGAAAGTCGGATCAAATGCTGCATTTACATCAGCGGAAAGGCACTCTGTATTAGCGATGACTGTTCTGCCGTTTGCACCGAAGCAGTCAGCAAGGTTATAGAAAAAGTGTTCAAGATAATCGGAGCAGAGTCCTGTGTTTCCGTCGCTTCCGGTTTCTTCCTTATCTGTGAGGACAACGACGGAAGTTTTCTTAACGCTGCTGCAGTCAAGGATAGCCTTTAAAGCTGTATAAGCGCAGACCTTATCGTCATGTCCGTAAGCACCGACCATGCTTCTGTCAAATCCAACGTCCTTAGCCTTGAATGCAGGAACGGCTTCAAGCTCTGCGGAGAGGAAATCTTCCTCGATAATACCGTATTTTTCGTTAAGAATAGAGATTATATTGAGCTTAACCTTTTCGCTTACATCATCATCCTTGAACGGCATTGAACCGATAAGGATATTAAGCTCCTCGCCCTTGATGAGTTCACCGGGAGTACGCTTCATCTGATCATTTGCAAGGTGCGGAAGAAGATCGGTAACGCAGAAAACCGGGTCGGACTCGTCTTCGCCGATATTTACGGTGACCTTTGTGCCGTCCTTCTTGATTATCACGCCGTGAAGCGCAAGAGGGATCGTTGCCCACTGATACTTTTTGATACCGCCGTAGTAATGGGTTTTGAAAAGAGCAGTTTCGCTGTCCTCATAAAGCGGCAGCTGTTTAAGGTCAAGGCGTGGAGAGTCAATATGCGCTGCAGCAAGATGAGTACCATTTTCAATTGGCTCACTGCCTATTACAGCAAGAATTATTGCTTTTCCCCTGTTGTTATAATATATTTTGTCACCCTCTTTAAGGCTCATTCCGTTTGTGAATTCCTTAAATCCGCATTTTTCAGCAAGGGTAATGGTTTTGGTAACAGCTTCCCTTTCGATTTTCGCATCGTTAAGGAACGCTTTATAATCCTCGCAGAAATCGAAGCAGGTTTTGATCTCATCAGCTGTAAGCCTTAATCCTGCGTGTTTTTTGGATATACAGAGTTTTTCTTTAAGAAGCTGACCCTGCGATTTTTCTTTTGACATAAAACATCGTCCTTTCGTTTTATTTTTCATATAAGTTAGTATAACTACGGTAGGCAGTCATAACCTTATGAACATAGTGATTTGATGAAGATGACGGTATCTTATCAAGCGTTTTTCCGTCTGAACTGTACTCGCTGTCAGAAAGCCACGAGTTGACCTTTCCCCTGCCTGAAAAATATGCGGCAAGAGCGGTTTCCTCGTCCTGATATTCGCTGTATAAAAGAGAGAGAAGATATGTTCCGCACTTAATATTATACTCTGCATCGAACATATCATCATAGGTTATTGTGCTCTCATCGCCCATTCGGTATTGTACCCAGTCGAATGCATCCTCCATAAGCTGCATGAGCCCTCTTGCTCCTACATCGGAAACAGCATCCGTCTTAAATCCGCTTTCGGTTTTTATCACGGCATAAACAAGATATTTGTCAACACCGTATTCAGCTGAATATTTCTCAACGTAAGACTGAAATTTCAAAGGATAGATATATTTTCTGCAAATTGCATCGGCGTTTATCCCAACAAAGACACCTGCAGCAACAAGCAGCATCACAAGCACTAACGCAAGCTTTTTACGCATTATTGCAATACTCCTTAACCTTGTCTGCAACCTCGTTCGCCTTTTCAAGCAGAACATCAACTGACTTATTATTCTTTAAAATAAAATCGGAATGATTGATGAAAAAGCGCTCTGTATGCTGCGATGAAAAGCGTTCCTTTATTCGTTCCGCAGGAAGATTGTCACGCTTGGCGATCCTGTTTATCCTTGTTGTTTCGGGGGCGGTAACGCTTATGATCAGATCACAGAAGTCATCTGCCCTGCTTTCAAAAAGCGTCGGAGCATCAAGCAGGACATATTTTTTCTGATCCTGGGAATATTCTTTTATTTTCTGTAAAATTTCAAAAATTATGTATGGATACGAAATAGCGTTAAGCTGCTTTAGCTTTTCCTTATTGGTGAAAACGATCGACGCAAGAGCTTTCCGGTCAAGTTCACCGCTTTCGGTGATCACTTCGCTTCCGAAGCATTCTTCGATCTCTTTAAGGCAAGGTTTTCCTTTCTGCATTACCTCACGAGCAATTTTATCGGCATTTATGATCTCAAAACCTTTTTGGGCAAAAACATCGCAAACAGTCGTTTTTCCTGCGCCGCTCTGACCGGTAAGACCAACCACAAAAATACCGGAATTTTTACTCATACGTTTATCACCTCAAATCCAGCCGCCCTTAAAAGTCGGTTATAAACAGCAAGTCCTACACCTGTTCTGGACGGACAGCGGACATAAAGCTGTGAAAGTCCAAGCTCGTCCGCTCTGCGAAGTGCGGCAAAAAGCTGTGCAGCCTGTTCTTCCGATGTATCACCGTATGTCATGGTCTGAATATCGCTGCAAGGCTTATCGCTGTCAAAGATCATTGCGCAGACTCCGCTTCTGTTATGCTGTTTTACAAAATTCACGAATGCGTCATATTCACCGCAAACAATCGTTACGTTAGCTTTAGGTGAATAATGCTTATATTTCATTCCGGGAGAAAGGACCTTTTCTCCTTCCGAAACAGGTTCGATAATTCCCTTGTCGGTTAAAACAGGAACACCGAAACCGCTCAGATCCTCTGCGGAAACATATCCGGGACGAAGCAGTCTTATTCCGCCGTTTTCAAAAGAAATAACCGTACTTTCGACACCTACACCGCAGGCTCCGCCGTCAATTATCGCCGGAATTCTGCCTTTCATATCGTTCATAACGTGCTGCGCAGTCGTTGGACTCGGACTTCCCGAAAGATTTGCTGACGGTGCTGCAATTGCTTTTCCGCTTAATTCTATGAGAAGGCGTGCGGTTTTATGAAACGGTATACGTATACCGACAGTTTCAAGTCCGCCGCTTGTTGTATAAGGTATCGTGCTGCGCTTTGGAAGAACCATTGTGATTGGCCCGGGGCAGAATTTTTCCGCAATTTTATACGCAAGGTCGGGAACATTGCAGACATATTTATCCATAGATTCAACCGATGAAAGATGTACGATAAGCGGATTATCGGACGGTCTTCCCTTTGCCGCAAATATTTTCTTCACCGCCTGCTCGTTTTCGGCATCGGCGGCAAGTCCGTAAACTGTTTCCGTAGGCATACCAACAACCTCGCCTTTTTTTATAAGCTCAGCGGCATATTCAACATCGAAAAGTTCCGACGACAGAAGCTTTGTTTTAAACATTTTTGTGTTGCTCCTTATTTATTCATCTCTTGCAGAAAGCTTTGCAGCCGCATCTGCTGTTGCGAGAGCATCTATCACCTCATCAAGATTACCATTAAGGATACTTTCAAGGCGGTATATTGTCAAACCTATTCTATGATCAGTAAGTCTGCTTTCGGGGAAGTTATAAGTGCGTATACGTTCGGAGCGGTTTCCTGTTCCGACCTGCGAACGGCGCTCCGAAGCGATCTTCTCATTCTGCTCTTCAAGCATAGCTTCATAAAGTCTTGAACGAAGAATTTTCATTGCTCTGTCTTTATTCTTATACTGGCTTCGCTCGTCCTGACACTCAACAACAACGCCTGTCGGAAGATGCGTGATTCTTACAGCAGATTCAGTCTTGTTAATATGCTGTCCGCCTGCACCTGACGCACGGAAAACATCAATTTTAAGGTCAGTCGGGTTGATTTCAAGCTCGACCTCATCTGCCTCTACAAGGACGGCAACTGTAACAGTTGAGGTATGAACTCTGCCCTGCGATTCGGTTTCGGGAACACGCTGAACACGATGAACTCCGCTTTCATATTTAAGACGGGAGTATGCTCCCTCACCAATAACGTTAAAGCTTATCTCCTTTATTCCGCCAAGCTCAGTTCCGTTTATGTTAAGGACTTCGATTTTCCAGCGTTTGCTTTCGGCATACATTGTATACATTCTATAAAGTGAATTTGCAAAAAGCGCTGCTTCCTCGCCGCCTGCGCCGCCTCGAATCTCGATAATAACGTTTTTATCGTCATTCGGGTCTTTGGGCAGAAGCATTATTTTGAGCTCTTCAGAAATCTCTTCAAGCTTGCTTTTTGCATCTTCAAACTCAGCTTCAGCAAGTTCTTTCATTTCTTCATCAATTGATCTATCGGAAAGGAGCTCCTCAGCGTCATTTTTTTCTGAAAGTATTTTACAGTATTCTCTGTATTTCTCAACAATAGGAGTAAGGCTTTTATACTCCTTCATATATGACGCATAGGCCTTTGTATCATTTATTATATCCGGATTCATCAGCTTTTCGGAAATATCGTTATATTTTTCCTCGGTTAATTTAAGCTTTTCAAGCATAGATTATCTCCTTTAAGATAAAAATCAGGTGTTGTCTTCCTCACGAGCAACATGCTTTATGTTTTTTTCAATCTTATTCCTTGGAGTCATAAATTCACGTCCGCAGCCCTCACAGCGCAGCTTAAAGTCCATTCCTGCACGAAGAACCAGCATTTTATTGCTGCCGCACGGATGCGTTTTTTTCATTGTCAAAACATCATTCGGACGAATATCCATTTTATGCTTCTCCTATTCTATAAAATTATGTAGACGCTGATCATGTCATGAGGAAATCAAAAATTTCCGTAATTATTTTTATTATTGCAGATATAATAAGGTTTATAAAGGTTTTTCTGAAAAAATGAAAGGAAGTAAAATTTATGAAAATCACAGCTGAATTTGACTCTGTAAACTCGGCAGATCTTGCCGCAGCAAACATTCGCAGAACAGTATCGCCGTTCTCGGATATCAAGGTACTTCAAAAGCATAACCAAACGTCAATGTCCTTCGGTGGATTGACAGCTGCTTTTGGCAATGGCAACCCCTCAATAGGCCCTAATATGTACACATATCCTATCCCCTATACGGCAAATAATCAAAATGACATAAGTGAAAGCTATCTCCAGAATAAAGTTACTCTTGAAGTGATCTGCCGCAAGGAAGACAGAAAAAAAGTTTCGGGGATCATCATAAACAGCGGTGGGTTTGAAATAAGCGAATATAACTGAATGGCATATATTTCCATATCACGGCATAAACTTGAAAAGCAAATTAAATTTACGCCAAAATATGGGAGGTACAAAATGAACAACTACTACCCCGAGGGAACGCTTATCGGTTCTCCCGAAAATACTGCAGCAATGAAAAGCATTTTTTCACTTCAAGACTCAATGGTTCAGGGAAAAATACTTGAAGCTCGCACCGTTGTATGCGACAATGAACACAATCTTATCGTTGAACTGCCATGTCCAAACTGCCCTAAGGGAATAATTCCAAGAATAGAGGGCGCGATCGGCATAGAAGACGGAACGACCAAAGATATCGCACTTATAACCAAGGTCAACAAGCCCGTTTGCTTTAAGATCCTTAAACTTTTAAAAAATCCTGACGGAAACTTTACTGCTGTTCTGTCGAGGCGTGCAGTTCAGGAAGAATGTATGGAAAACTTTATTTCCTCGCTTTGTCCCGGGGATATCATTCCTGCAAAGGTCACACATCTTGAACAGTTCGGAGCATTTGTAGATATCGGGTGCGGAATTCCGTCGCTTATTCCTATAGATTCCATTTCAATTTCAAGAATTTCCCACCCGTCCGACCGTTTTACGCCATATCAGAACATAAAAGTCATAATCAAAGGCACAAGCGGCGGAAAAATACTGCTTTCACACAAAGAGCTGCTTGGAACTTGGGAAGAAAACGCAGCACAATTCAATTGCGGAGAAACAGTATCAGGAACGGTACGCTCGGTTGAAGATTATGGGATTTTTGTTGAGCTTGCGCCTAACCTTGCAGGCCTTGCCGAACCTAAAGAAAACATTCAGGCAGGCGACAATGCAAGCGTTTACATAAAAGCTGTTATCCCCGAAAAGATGAAAGTTAAACTCATCATCGTTGACGTATTCAAGGATAACCGAAAAGAACCTTCATTCAAGTATTTTTATAACGAAGATCATATTTCACACTGGGTATATTCGTCACCGAATTCGGGAAAGCTGATTGAAAGCTATTTCGGCTGACGCCTTTCCTCATCGGCAAGTATTTTATTTCTGTAAGCAAGTGCAGCCTGCTCGTTTTTATTCTCACCGAAGTGATAATAAACCTTGTTTTTCAGAGGGTCGGGCAGGTATTGCTGTTTAACATAATGATTGGGGTAATCATGCGGATAAAGGTAATGCTGACCTTTGACCGCTGCACCCTCGCCGTCAAAATGCTTGTTTTGAAGATGGCGAGGAAAATCGCCTATTTCGCCGTTTTTAATATCCTCAAGTGCCGCATTTATCGCCATATATGCTGAATTTGATTTCGGTGCGGTTGCAAGCAGAATTACTGCTTCAGCAAGTGGTATTCTCGCTTCGGGCAGACCAAGCTGCATTGCGCTGTCAACACACGCCTTAACTATTGGTACTGCCTGCGGATAAGCCAATCCGATATCCTCGCTGGCGATAACAAGCAGACGACGTGAAAGAGATATTATATCCCCTGTTTCAATAAGCCGTGCGGCATAGTGTATCGCTGCATTCTCGTCCGAACCCCTAATCGACTTCTGTAATGCTGACAGGATATCGTAATGCTGATCTCCGTCACGGTCATATTTCATATTGCTGCGCTGTGTGAGCTCTTCGGCAATTTCCTTTGAAATGCGTATTTCAGAGCCGTTATTTTCGCCCGAAAGGACGCATAATTCTGCTGTATTGATTGACTTACGGACATCTCCGCCGCAGCCCCTTGCAATATACTCTGCTGCGCCTTTTTCAACTTTAACGGGTAACCCAAGCTGTTCTGCGGCAAGTCGGAATGCACGATTGACAGCAGGTATGAGTTCCTCCGCTGTCACGGGCTTAAACTCAAAAACCGTCGAACGGCTTATAATTGCGTTATATACATAAAAATACGGATTTTCGGTAGTGGATGCGATCAAAGTGATCTGTCCGTTTTCGATATATTCAAGCAGCGACTGCTGCTGTTTTTTGTTAAGATACTGTATCTCATCAAGATATAAAAGAATACCGCCTATTCCGTCAAGGGTATTTGTATCCTCGATGACTTCTTTTATATCTGCGATAGAAGCTGATGTTCCGTTTAGCTTATGCAGTTTCATACCTGCATTTTCGGCAATAATGCGTGCAACTGTGGTTTTTCCTACACCTGCACTTCCATAAAAGATCATATTCGGGATCGTTCCGTTTTCAATGATCCTTCTGAGCGGCTTTCCATCGCCTAGGATATGCTTCTGACCGACAACATCGTCAAGGGTTTTCGGACGTATTCTGTCGGCAAGCGGTATATTCATAGCACAGTCCTCCCCTTTTCGACATTTTTATCGGGGAACGGAAATAACCGTTCCCCGACTTTATTAATCTCTGCGAAAATTACATATAAAGAGGATGCTTTGCACAGATCTCGTTTACGCCGGCTCTGATCTCGTCAGCCTTAGCGTCGAAATCGGTTGCTGCAAGATACATAAACTCTGCGATCTTCTCCATATCCGTTGTGTCGAGTCCTCGTGTTGTAACTGCAGGAGTACCTACTCTGATACCGCTTGTAACAAACGGCTTTTCAGGGTCATTCGGGATAGCATTCTTATTAACTGTGATATAAACCTCGTCAAGACGATGCTCGAATTCTTTACCTGTAAGCTTGAAAGGACGAAGGTCAACAAGCATAAGGTGGTTATCCGTACCGCCGGAAACGAGATCGAAGCCTCTGTCAAGAAGTCCCTTTGCAAGAGCCTGTGCGTTTGCAACGATGTTCTTGCCGTATTCCTTAAATTCGGGCTTGAGAGCCTCGCCGAAGCAAACAGCCTTACCTGCGATAACGTGCATAAGAGGGCCGCCCTGTGTTCCCGGGAAGATAGCAGAGTTGATCTTCTTAGCAAGATACTCGTTGTTTGTAAGGATAAGACCGCCTCTTGGACCTCTGAGGGTCTTGTGAGTAGTTGTTGTTACAATGTCAGCGTAAGGAACGGGAGACTGATGCTGACCTGCAGCAACAAGACCTGCAATGTGAGCCATATCTACCATAAGATATGCACCCACTGCTCTTGCAATTGAAGAAAGCTTCTCAAAATCAATTTTTCTTGGATATGCGGACGCACCTGCTACAATGAGCTTAGGCTTGCACTTGTTGGCAGCCTTATAAAGCTCCTCATAATCAATGTAACCCTCGTCATTCACGCCGTAGGATGTGAAGTTGAAGTACTTGCCCGAGATGTTAACAGGTGAACCGTGAGTAAGATGACCGCCGTGAGCAAGGGACATACCCATAACAGTATCGCCGGGCTGAAGGAGAGCCATATAAACAGCAGTGTTAGCCTGAGCGCCCGAATGTGGCTGAACATTGGCAAATTCTGCGCCAAAAAGCTTCTTTGCTCTTTCGATTGCGATATTCTCAACAATATCAACATCTTCGCAGCCGCCGTAATAACGCTTTCCGGGATAGCCCTCAGCATATTTATTGGTAAGAACGCTGCCCATTGCTGCCATAACAGCAGGAGTAACGATATTTTCGCTTGCAATAAGTTCAAGATTTCTGCGCTGTCTGCCGAGTTCAAGCTCCATTGCGCTGCCGACCTCGGGGTCAGCATTTTTTACAAAACCGATCGTATCCATAATATTTTCGTACATAGCAAAACTCCCTTTCAAGATATAAATATATGGTTTTATTATACTACATTTATAAGATTTTGGCAAGTCTTTTCAAACAATTGAATGCTTTTAATTCAAATTTGTTGTAAATGTTCTTATTTTACTAAAAAACTGTGCAAAATGATAATAACTATATTCCAAAAATACAAAAACACGCCGGATATTTCACCGACGTGCATTTTTTAAAGGGAGATGGCGGATAGGTTCAGGGACAGCCTATCCGCCGCTGTAAAGTGAGTGATACCGGTTTCCGAATGGCATAATCGGAAACCGATATTAATGTATTGATATACGGTTCAGGCGCATATCTTACATCCCGGGGATGAGAAATTGTCAATTATTCTGTGAAGAGAAGCTGTGTATATGTAGGGAATGGCCACATCTCAGCCGGTGTGATTGTTTCGAGTTCATCAACAACTGCTCTGAGCGACTGCATTGCGCTGAATACATCTTCTCTGAAGAATCTTGCATTTTCAAGAGTATCGGTCTTTTCCTTGCTGTCGATAAGCTTGGTATCAAGTACATCAACAGCTGCAAGAATTTCATTGGTGAGAGAGGATACCTTATCGGCAAGTCTCTTTTCAGCGTCATAGTTTACGCCGATCTCCTTCTTGGAAACCATGGAATCAGCAAGCTGCTTTGAGAACTTGAATGCAGTAGGTACGATCTGCTTCTTAGACATATCGAGCATTGTGAGAGCTTCAATATTGATGATCTTGGAGTAGTTTTCAAGAATGATCTCTCTTCTGGACTCAACTTCTGTCTTGGAAAGAACCTTGAACTCTTCAAAGAGCTTGATATTCTTTTCATCGTTGTAATGCTCAACAGCGTCAACGGTTGAAACATAGTTAGGAAGTCCTCTTCTCTTAGCTTCTTCAACCCAAGCATCATCATAGCCGTTGCCGTTGAAGATAACTCTCTTGTGTTCCTTGATAGTCTTTACAAGGAGCTTGTTAAGATCATTTGCAAAATCTGTGGACTTTTCAAGTTCATCAGCGAATTCCTTGAATTCCTTTGCAACGATAGTGTTAAGGATATAGTTTGTGCAGGAAATTGTATCAGCAGAACCAAGTGAACGGAACTCAAACTTATTTCCTGTGAATGCAAAGGAAGAAGTTCTGTTTCTGTCTGTTGTATCCTTCGGGAAGTTAGGAAGAGCGTCAACGCCGATTACAAATTCCTTATCATTGTTTTCCTTGATCATCTTTCCGGATTCAAGAGCGTCAACGATCTGCTGAAGCTCATCACCGAGGAACATTGAGATGATAGCAGGAGGTGCTTCGTTAGCGCCAAGACGGTGATCATTGCCTGCAGATGCAACAGAGATTCTGAGGAGATCTGCATATTCATCAACAGCCTTGATAACAGCGCAGAGAACTGTGAGGAACTGGAAGTTTTCCTTAGGGTTATCGCCCGGTTCAAGGAGGTTCTGACCATCATTTGTGGACATAGACCAGTTATTGTGCTTACCTGAGCCGTTTACACCTGCATAAGGCTTTTCGTGAAGGAGGCAAACAAATCCGTGACGGAGAGCAACCTTCTTCATGATCTCCATTGTAAGAGCGTTCTGATCGGCAGCAACGTTTGAAGTTGTGAAGATAGGAGCCATTTCGTGCTGTGAAGGAGCAACCTCGTTGTGCTTTGTCTTGGAGCAGATACCAAGCTTCCAAAGCTCTTCATCGAGATCCTTCATGTATTCCTGAACTCTTGTTTTGATATTACCGAAGTAGTGATCCTCAAGTTCCTGACCCTTAGGTGCCTTTGCGCCAAAGAGTGTTCTGCCTGTGAGGATAAGGTCTTCACGCTGATCGTAAAGCTTCTTGTCTACGAGGAAGTATTCCTGTTCAGGACCAACTGTTGTTGTAACTCTTGTTGCAGTTGTATTTCCGAAAAGTCTTACAATACGGAGAGCCTGCTCGGAAAGAACTTCCATTGAACGGAGAAGCGGTGTTTTCTTATCGAGGATCTCACCTGTATAAGAACAGAATGCTGTAGGAATATAAAGAGATCCATCCTTAACAAATGCAGGTGAAGTCGGGTCCCAAGCTGTATAACCTCTTGCTTCAAATGTTGCACGAAGTCCGCCTGAGGGGAAAGAAGAAGCATCAGGTTCGCCCTTGATAAGCTCTTTACCCGAGAATTCCATTATAACCTTTCCATCGGATGTAGGAGAAATGAATGAATCGTGCTTTTCGGCAGTAACACCGGTCATCGGGTGGAACCAATGAGTATAGTGAGTTGCACCCTTTTCAATTGCCCATTCCTTCATTGCAGAAGCAACAACTTCAGCAACATCTGTATCGAGCGGTGTGCCGAGCTGCTTTGTTTTAAGCAAAGACTTGTAAACATTCTTAGGAAGTCTTGCTTTCATGACATCCTCGTTAAAAACGTTGCATCCGAAATAATCCGGAACACTTTTAACTCCCTGATTAACTGACTCTGACATAATAAATTTCCTCCCAATCAAAAGATAACAAAAAGCGCCCCAGCAGACAGTATTCCCATCTGCTGAAGCGTCATTGCTTCTTGTATTAAAATTGATTACAGTTATATAATACACTATAAAAACTGATTTGTCAATACCTTTTTTCAAAAAATGCAGAAAAATTTTTGAATTCTTGCATAATCTCTGTTTTATTAACAGAAATTATTGTAAATTTAGCTATTTTTTGAAAATTCAATGCTGTAAAATTGCATTTTCATCCTTATGGAAGAAGTCTGTTAAGATCTCTCGGGAACATTGAAGCCTGACGGATATTCTGCTGGTTCAAAAGCTTCATAACAAGTCTTTCAAGTCCGATTCCAAGACCGCCGTGAGGAGGCAAACCATACTTATGAACTTCAAGATATGATTTAAAGTCCTCGGGATTGAGTCCCTGTGCCTTCATTTTTTCGATTTGTTCATCATAGTTATGGATACGCTGACCGCCTGTTGTGATCTCAAGCCCTCTGAAAAGAAGATCAAACTTGCAGGCAGTTCTCGGGTCTTCCTTATCGTTCATTGCATAGAACGGAGGCTTTGAGGACGGGAAATTTGTTACAAAAATAAACTCTGTGCCGTACTCTTTCTTTGCCCATTCGCAAAGGAAAACTTCATCTTCCGGTTCAAGGTCAAATTTGTTCTTGGAACGGCTGCCCTTGATAAGCTCAACAGCTTCCTCAAATTTGATCGCAGGGATCTCGGTGATCTCGGGGATATCAGCATCAAGGATCTTGATCTCAGGCTGATAGTTTTCTTTAAGATACTGCATAAGGTAACGGAGCATAGCGGTTTCCATGTTCATTACGTCATACATATCGTTGATGTATCCCATTTCAAAGTCAAGACCGATATATTCGTTAAGATGTCTTGATGTTGCATGACGTTCTGCACGGTAAACAGGCGCAATTTCAAAAACTCTGTCAAAAAATGCAACAGCTGTCTGCTTATAGAACTGCGGCGACTGGTTCAGGAAAGCATCCTTCTGGAAATAGTCAAGATGGAAAATGTTTGCGCCGCCTTCTGCACCCTGAGCTACGATCTTAGGAGTATGGATCTCGGTAAATTTGTTATCCAGCATAAACTGTCTGAATCCTGAAACAACGCCCTCCTGGAATTTGAATGTTGCTCTTTCATAAGGATTTCTGAGTGCAACGCTTCTGTTATCGAGGTTTACATCAAGCGAACAGCCGAGTCTTCTTTTTGAAACATGGAGAGGGTATTCATAATCCGGTTTAGATACGATCTCAATGTTTTTGAGTGTAAGCTCGATACCGTTGAATGCTCTGTCCTCTTTCTTAACTTCAGCCTTGACCTTTACAAAGCAGCCTTCCTTTACGCCGTCTAGCGGATCGGAGCAGTTTTCTGCGCTGTAAATCGACTGGATAAGATAACGTGCTGTACGAAGTGTAACAAATGCAAAACCGCTCATCTGCTTTACGCTGTGAACGCAGGCGCAGACTTCGATTTCCTGTCCGACCTTTGAGAGAGCATCCTCAAGGTCAAACTCATTGAGCAGATCATTTCCGCCAACTTTAACCATTTCAAAAACAACCTTTCATAATTAGGATTTGAGTTTCTTTTCAAGTTCTTCCTTAATGACCTTCGGTGTGCATACGCCCTTGAGAGCCTTTGTACACTGACCCATAATGAAGCCGAATACCTTCATATCACCGCCCTTATACTGAGCGACAGCCTTTTCGTTCTCTGCAAGGACTTTATCGATGACCTCAGCAACCTTTCCAAGGTCGTTGCTGATAAGCAGACCCTTATCCTTGGCAATAGTTTCAGGATCTCCGCCCTTATCGGACATTTCTCTGAAGATATCCTTAGCGTCATTCTTTGAAACCTTTTCTGTATCTGCCATTTCAACGAGCTTAGCAAGCTGTTCAGCAGTAAACGGAAGATTTTCAAGTGTGATCTCACCAAGATTGATTCTTCTCATAAGCTCGCCGTTGATGAAGTTGCATATTGACTTAGGATTATTATAAGCCTTTACAGCAGCGTCATAGAAATCGGAAAGTATCTTGTTTGCAACAAGTATCTTTGCATCATTTTCAGACAAGCCATATTCGTTTGTATATCTTATGATACGCTGTGCAGGAAGTTCGGGAAGTGAATTCTTTATAGCATCAAGCTGTTCGTCAGTAAAGTTTACCTGGAGAATATCAGGCTCAGGGAAATAACGATAGTCATGAGCGTTTTCCTTTGAACGCATTGCCTTTGTTTCACCGCGGTTGTCATCGAAACGTCTTGTTTCCTGAACTACCTTTTTGCCCATATCAAGAAGCTTGCTCTGACGGTAGATCTCAAAATCGATAGCACGACCAATTGCCTTGATAGAGTTAAGGTTCTTCATCTCGGTTCTTGTACCGAACTCTGTATCAGTCGGCTTCATGATAGAAACGTTGACATCGGCACGAATAGAACCCTGCTCCATTTTACAGTCGCAGACGCCGGCATACTGAAGAAGGAGTGATACCTTTTCAACAAAAGCCTTAGCTTCTGCAGCGGATGACATATCCGGCTCGGTTACGATCTCGATAAGCGGAACGCCGCAGCGGTTATAGTCTGCAAGAGAAACGCCGTTCAGATCATCATGTATAAGCTTTCCTGCATCCTCTTCGAGGTGTATTCTGTTAATTCTGATATTCTTGGTTTTCTTTTCTCCGTCTTCCTCATACTCGATCGGAACAACGCCGTTGATGCAGAGAGGAAGATTAAGCTGTGAGATCTGATAAGCCTTCGGAAGGTCGGGATAGAAATAGTTTTTTCTGTCAAATACAGAGAATTTATTTATATCGCAGCCCATTGCAAAGCCTGCTTTTACAGCGTACTCAACAGCAGTCTGGTTGATAACCGGAAGTGTTCCCGGCATACCCGAGCATACAGGGCAGCAGCGAGAGTTCTTGCCGCCGCCGAATTCGGCGCTGCAGGTACAGAAAACCTTTGATTTAGTTAAAAGCTCGGCATGAACTTCAAGACCAATAACAGGAATATATGCTGACATTTTCTTCTTCCCCTTTCCTTAAAGGCTCGCATTCTGACGTGTGAAATTCTTTTCAAAAGCGTCAGCAGCCTGAATTATAGTAGCTTCATCCCACTTTTTGCCGATTATCGACATACCGATAGGCATACCCTTGGAATCATATCCGCAGGTAGTGGAAATTCCGGGAAGAGATGCAATATTAACTGTTACAGTACAGATATCTGCCTGATACATCTTTGCAGGGTCGGAAATATTCTCGTTCACGCCGTAAGCAACGGTCGGTGCAGTCGGTGTAAGGATAACATCGCAGCCTGTGAAGATGCTTTCGTATTCTTCACGGATCTTCTGCTTGAGTGCCATTGCCTTGCCGTAATAAGCGTCATAATATCCGCTTGAAAGAGCGTAGTTTCCGAGCATGATTCTTCTCTTAACTTCTTCGCCGAAGCCTTCTCTTCTCGAATTAGAGATAAGCTCTGCAAAATTCTCACCCTCTTCGGAACGGTGACCGTACTTGATTCCGTCAAAACGAGAGAGGTTTGAAGAAGCTTCTGCCGAAGAAATGAGGTAATATGAAGCAACTGCATATTTAAGTGACGGCATTGAGCAGTCAACAAGCTCTGCGCCGAGAGATTTATAATAATCTGCAGCTTTGAGAACTGCGTTTCTTACTTCATCGTCAATTCCCTCTGCATAGAATTCCTTAGGAACAGCGATCTTCATGCCCTTGATATCCTGACCGATCTTAGCTGTAAAATCGGGTACATCGCTCTTGGAAGAAGTACCATCATGAGGGTCGTAGCCTGCAATTTCGTTAAGTATGATAGCACAATCTTCAGCAGATTTTGCGATAGGTCCGATCTGGTCAAGCGAGCTTGCGAATGCGATAAGTCCGTAACGAGAAACACGGCCGTATGTCGGCTTAAGACCTGTTACGCCGCAAAATGCAGACGGCTGTCTGATAGATCCGCCGGTATCGGAACCAAGTGCAGCAGCGCAAAGTGAAGCGCTTACAGCTGCAGCAGAACCGCCGGAGCTGCCGCCCGGAACACGTCCGAGGTCATAGGGATTCTTTGTCTTTTTAAATGCGGAAGTCTGTGTTGAACCGCCCATTGCAAATTCGTCCATGGAAACCTTGCCGAGCATTACTGCTCCTGCATTTTCAAGCTTATCCATAACAGTTGCGTTATAGAAAGGCACGAAATCCTCAAGCATTTTTGAAGCGCAGGTAGTTTTTACGCCGTCTGTACAGATATTATCCTTAATTGCAAGAGGAATACCGCAAAGAGCGGAAGCTTCGCCCTTATCAATTTTCTCCTGAGCCTTTTCAGCTGCTTTTTCCGCTGCGTCAGCAGTAACGGTAATATAGCTTTCAAGCTTATCATCTACGGAGTTTATTCTATCAAGGTAAGCGTTCGTAAGTTCTTTTGCAGAGATCTCTTTTTTATCAAGCATTGAACGCAGATCGCCGATTTTCAGTGCTGTTAAATCCATTTATTGACATCCTTTCATTTTCAGATTACATTAATAATAGTATTATTCGACAACCTTAGGAACAACAAAAGCGTCTTCCGAATTAACTGCATTCTGCAGAATCTTAGCTGTCGGGTACGAATCTGCCGAGATGTCCTTTCTCAAATCATTGAGATAAACGTTATGATTATCCTTAATGGGCTCATAAGCAACATCAATTTCCTTAATAGTATCCATTATTTCGATAATTCCCGTCATATCGCCTGCCATTTTTTCAAGCTCCTCATCGGTAAAGCTGAGTCTTCCGAGCTGTGACAGGTATCTGACCATATCCAAATCCATAAAAACTACCTCATTTCTATCAGAATCATAAATACAGAATATATTATAGCATATTCTTACTCTTTTTGCAAGACAAATTGCAAAAAATTTCGATTTTTTGAAGAAATAACAAGCGGAGCCTGTTTCGGCTACAAGCTCCGCCGCTTAGATTTATATTATTCTTATACAATGTTTGTCATACATTTCCTGAATAGCTGTAAGTATACCGAGTCTTGCTATCGGGAATGTCAATCCACCCTGAACATAAGCCGCAAATGGTTCACGAAGCGGAGCGTCTGCCGAAAGCTCAATAGAAGCACCCATATTGAACGCACCTGCTGCCATGATCACCTGAGAATCATATCCGGGCATATCCCAAGGTTCGGGTGTAACATAGCTGTCGATCGGAGAGCCCTTCTGTATACCCTGACAAAAAGCAATAAGATTCTCAGAATTTTTCATAAGCACGGTTGTGATGATATCTCCCCTCTTTGTGCCTTGCGCAGGAAGGCATTCAAAGCCGAGCATAGACATTATCTTGCCTGTAAAAGCAGCTGTCTTTACAGCATTACAAACCACCTCAGGTGCCATCAAAAGTCCCTGATACATCAGCTTATTCTGATTAAGAGTACATCCTACTTCCTTGCCCATTCCAACGCAGGTCATTCTGTATGAACAAAGCTCAACAAGCTTCTTTTTACCTGCAATGTATCCACCGGTTTCAGCAATTCCTGCACCGGGGTTCTTGATAAGCGAACCGATAATAAGGTCTGCTCCGACTGAAAGCGGTTCTGACTCCTCAACGAACTCACCGTAGCAGTTATCTACCATTATAATTGCATTCGGATTAGCGTTTTTCACACTTTTTACGATCTCAGCAATATCATCGATTGTAAGTGTCGGACGAAGTGCGTAACCTCTGGAGCGCTGTATGTAGGCTACCTTTGCATCCTTGACTTTCATGAAAATATCGGCAAGATTCGGCTTTCCGTCCGAAAGAAAATCCACCTGATCATAAGCAACACCGAAATCCTTGAGTGAACCGTTGCCGCTTCCTCTGATTCCGATAACTTCTTCGAGCGTATCATAAGGTTTACCTGTCAAGCTAACAAGCTTGTCACCCGTTCTAAGTACGCCAAAAAGCGCAACCGTAAGTGCATGGGTTCCCGAAACAAATGAATGACGCACAAGCGCATCTTCAGCACCGAAAACTTCGGCATAAACCTTGTCAAGCGTATCTCTGCCGACATCGTCATAACCATATCCGGTAGTTCCGACAAGACAAGCAGAACTTACCTTATTATTTATAAATGCATGGAGAACCTTTTCGCTGTTTTTGCGTGAGATCTTCTCAGCAAGAGCAAAAGCTTCGCTGCAGTCAGCTTCCGCCTTTTCTGCAAGCTTAAGTATTCTTTCTTCAAACTCGAAACCTTTCTGAACAACAGGCTTCGGATCAAAAATTTCTGCCATAGTAAAATATACCTCTCATCAATTCAAAATTTTCTTTTCATAAACTATATCGGTCAAAACCTTTTCAAAACCAAGTGACTGATAAAATGTATATCTTTCTCTTCTACTGTAAAGGTACACATCTTTGCAGTCTTTTTGCTGATTTTCACAAATCCATTTCAGCAGTTTTCCTGCTGTTCCCTGTCCTCTGTCGGATTTTGCAGTTGCAATATGTGATAAAAATACAAATCCGTCTATATCAAACGATTTTGTAACGGTTGTTGTTCTGTAAAGATAGATATCAGAAACGCCATGACGAATCCTATGTGAAATATCAACATACCACTCGTCAAATTCGGTTATTCCAAACGCTTCGGAAAGTATCGGAAAGCATTCCGATATAAAGGTATTATGCTTTACATCAAGATTTTCTCCGCAGCATATATCATCAGGCGCTTTGAACAACGTTCGCTCTGTACGGACATACTGTTCACTCAAATCCAACGAAATATTTCCGGGGACCTCAACAGTTATTGGACTTAGCATCTGTATAAATCCGTCAAGTTCGCTTTCATCAAAACTTCCGTCTGCGACCATTGTGCTGTTATAAACAAGGATCACTCCGCCGGTTTCATTTGCAAACAGCTTGCAGAAATCATATTCCGTGCCGTATGCATTCAAATAGGAACGTATCTTATACCCATAATAGCTTTCAGAAAGTTTCACATCGGTGTGGTGAATCTGCTTTATCAAAGTTCACACACCTTTTTTATCATCAGCTTTGTAAGCTTAAGCGAATTTTCCATATCGGAAATTCTTGCCGCACTTGCAGGCGAATGAAGATAACGGCATGGAATAGAAATTGCAAGCGTTCTGATTCCACCTTTGGTTATATGGATAGCACCGCTGTCATTTCCGCCGGCAACCATAGTCTTTGTCTGCCACGGAATATTGTTTTCAGCAGCAAGCTGCTTTGAAATATCAAAAAGCTCACGGTCATATATCGTTGAACGATCCATATAGGAAACAACAGGACCTTTTCCGAGTTCACAGCAGCGTTCTGCTCCGCTTGCCAATGGAATATCAGCAGCAGTTGTTGATTCAAGTACCAACGCAAAGTCAGGTTCAACTGTAAAGGCAGCTGCCCTTGCACCTCTTAAACCAACCTCTTCCTGAACAACAAAGGTAAATGTAACATCATACTCCAGCTCGCTGTTGATAAGCATTATCATTACAGCACAGCCAAAGCGGTCGTCAATTGCTTTTGAACAAAGCATATCCTCACCAAGAGTAAGTATCTGCGAGTCGAAATATGCATAATCTCCGAGAGAAACCAGCTTTTCAGCTTCTTCCCTGCTTTCTGCGCCAATATCAATATATAGTCCCGAAAACTCGGCAGCCTTATTTCTTTCAGAGGAAGTAAGATTATGAACGGCTTTTGAGCCGATAACGCCATGCAGCTCACCGATTTTTACATTCCTGCCGACAACAACTCTTGCATCAATTCCGCCTACCGGAGAAAATGTCAGCGTTCCGTCCGATTTTATTGAAGTTATTATCAATCCGACTTCATCCATGTGAGCCGATATCATAAGCTTGTTTTTCGGTGTTTTGCTGCCCTTTTTGAATGCAATGACATTTCCGAGGTTGTCCACCTTATATTCGCAGCTGTCCTTGATTTTCTCAATGATAAATTCACGGACATTTTTCTCATCGCCGGAAGTGCCGTTCAAAGCGCACAGCTCTTTTAAAAGTGAAGTAAACTCCATTTTTAACGCACCTCCTTAATATATGCAGCAATAAGCTTTGCTGTGTTTTCAACATCCGAAACGGAAATGACCTCAACCGGAGTATGCATATATTTCAGCGGTATCGACAATGTAACAGCCTTTACACCACCTGCATTAACAGAAAATCTGTCCGCATTCGTTCCGGTTTCATCATTCATAACTTCAATTTGATATGGGATACTGTTCTTAACTGCAAGCTCTTTCATCCTGTTTGAAAGCTCACGGTCAAGCGTCGGTGCAAATCCTATCATTGCTCCCTTGCCCATTTTTCCGCATTTTAGCTCTGAATCGTCAGAAGTGAGAGCGAAGCTTACATCAACAGCAATCGCAATATCGGGGTCAACATCATAAGCGCCGATTTTTGCTCCCCTTTCGCCAACTTCTTCCTGCGAAGAGAACATTATCGTATATGAACAGCCGAGCGTTTCATCTTTAAGCATTTCTGCTGCACGAAGAAGGCAGGCAACGCCGCAGCGGTCGTCCAAAGCAGCACCCGATATCCTGTCGCCCTGCATATCCTGACATTTCTGCAAAAATACGACTTTATCACCGACAGAAATAAGTTCTTCCGCTTCCGCCTTTGTCATTCCGATATCAATACAGATATCGGAATACTCAGGAACTTTGCTTTCATCACCTTTTTTTTCAAGATGCGGCGGAATTGAACATATCACACCGTAAATCTCTTTTTTACCGATAATTTTTACCTGCTGCGCAAGCAAAAGACGTCTGTCTATTCCGCCGCAGTTTGCGATTTTAAGGAATCCATCGTCTGTTATATATGTTACAACAAATCCGATCTGGTCAATATGTGCATCGAGCAGAATATGCGGTTTGCCTTTTTCTCGCTTGCCAAAATTTCCGAAAACACACTTATTTTTTATATAGCAATCATCGGTGAATTCTTTAAGATATCCGAGTGCAAGCTCTGCTGCGCTGTCCTCATCACCCGAAACTCCGCTGCAGTCGGCAAGTTTTTTTATTGTTTCTTTCAGATCCATATTAACTTCCTTTTAAATCATACGAGAGCGTTAACGATACCCTTGTAGTGTTTTCCACGCTCTTCAAAATTCTTGTAATGGTCGAAGCTTGCGCTTGCGGGCGAAAGCGTTACGATATCACCGTTCACCGCAATTTCACGAGCCTTCTGAACCGCTTCTTCCATTGTATCAACACGGTAGATACGGCAGTTGTTTTCATCATAGCCGCTGTATGCTTTAACTGCAGCTTCAATTTTATCCGCTGTTGCGCCAAGAAGGATAAGCGCTTTGACCTTTTTATTTATAGCCTCGGACATTGTGCCGTAATCAAGCTTTTTATCCGAACCGCCTGCAATAACAATAAGCTTTTGAGCGAATGCATTAAGTCCTGCAATCACGCTGACAGGGCTTGTTGCAATGCTGTCATTATAATATTTTACTCCGTCAAGCTCACGGACAAATTCAATTCTATGCTCAACGCCGCCGAAGTTTTCTGCTGTTTCACGGATAGCTTCCGCAGGAACATCGCCGTAGACTGCCGAAATTGCAGCAAGATAGTTCTCAACATTGTGAAGCCCCGGGATCTTTATGCTGTCCTTATGAACGATTTTTTCTGTATTTTTTCCGTCAGTAAAGCACAGCCAGCCGTTTTCATCAAGGAACGAACCACGCTGAGGTTTTGACAGTCGGCTGAATTTAAGCAGGTTTCCTCGAACATCTTCGGAAAGTGCGTTTGTATCTGAATTATCAAGATTAAGTACCGTTTTTGAAAAAGCGTTCTGATGCAGAATAAGATTTTTCTTTGCACCGATGTATTCTTCCATTGATTTATGGACGTTCAAGTGGTCGGGATAGATATTTGTGATAATTGCTGTATCAGGCGATTTTCTCATACTGATAAGCTGGAAGCTTGAAAGCTCAACAACAGCAATATCATCGGGAGAGATCTGCTCGATTATCGGCAGCAGCGCACGTCCGATATTTCCGCCCTTATGGACTTTTTTACCGCTTCTTTCCAGCATCTCTGTGATAATTGTTGTAGTTGTGGTTTTTCCGTCTGTTCCTGTTATGCCGTAGATCCTGCACGGACAAAGGTCAAAGAAAACCTCCATTTCTGAAGTTACCGCTATCCCCATATCCTTTGCCTTCTGCAGTTCGGGAGAAAGAAAATACATACCGGGAGTTCTGAAAACAACATCAGCATTGTATATTGCATCAAGATAGTTTTCTCCGAGCGAAAGCTTTGCGCCCGACTTTTCAAGCTTTTCTGCAAGCTCGCCCATTTCATCCCGTGATTTTTTATCGCATACAGTAATATCTATATTCTTTTTCAAAAGAAGCTCGATAAGCTCAAGGTGGCTGACGCCCGTTCCTATCAAAGCTACTTTTTTATTCTTCAAATCAGCAAAAAAGGCCTCTGCTTTGGTCATAATCACACCGTCTTTTCCAAGGAAACGCTCTATTTTTGTTGCAGCAAAACAATCAATCAAAGCTTCAAATTTTTCGCATTTCCTAAAAATAATCATACACTTATATTATATACATTCTTTCTCAAAATATCAAGATTTTGCATAGAATTACATTGATTTTCATAGATTTAACTAAGAAATGAGGGAAACTGAATGAAATTTTATATAAATAAAATGGCAAAAGACACATTTCGACTTACAATTGTTTCACTTATATTACAGGGACTTGGAATTTTTCTTAATTCGCTTATTTCAAGCAAGCTTGGAACGGCTTCGGTCGGAATAATGACGCTTATATTCACGCTCTTCGGATTCATAATGGTGCTTGCAAACGGAAATATTTTTATTTCCACAAGCAGGCTTGTTTCAGAAGAAACCGGCTTCGGTAACCGCAATTACACAATAATAATGCGATACTCTGTCGGTTTTTCCCTTGCGCTGTCCTGCTTTTTTATGATAGTTTCTTTTATTTTTGCGGACATGATATCCGACCTTTCAGGCGGAAAAATTGATTTATCCGCACCGATAAGGATCATTGCTCTTTCACTTCCGTTTGCAGCGGTCGGCTCCTGCATAAAGGGGTATTTTAATGCTGTACGCAAGGTCAATATCCCCTGCCTTGGAGATATGATAGAATTCTCGGCAAAATGGATTTTTCTGCTGATATCTGTTATTTTCCTTATTGACAAAGGCTTTGATATATATATTCTTATCGCATTTTCAATTCTTATAGGTGAACTTGTAAGCTTTATTTTCTATCTTATAAAATACATATCGGAACGGAAGATATTTTCAATCGTTCTATGCATAAAACCAAAGCTCAATACATTCAGAAAGTATCTGAAGCTTTCTCTTCCTATACTTGCAAGCGGTTATGTTCAGATGATACTTTCAACCGCAAATGATGTACTTGTACCGATAGCACTTGTAAAATTCAACGAATCGACTGACCGTGCTATGAGCGAATATGGTATGTTTGAGGCAATGATAATACCTACTATATTCTTTCCGTCCGTGATACTGAATGCGCTGTCGAATGTTCTTATGCCCGAGATCGCCAGAGCAAATTCATCGCATAACACGGAACGGATAAAAAGTCTTGTTTCCAAAGCCTTGACAAGCTCGTTTATCTATTCTTTTTTCATCGGCGGATTATTCTTATGCGTCGGCAAAAGCATCGGAAATGTTATCTGCAGCTCTGACACCCTTGTCGGAGAAACGCTGGTAAAAATGTTCCCTGTCATACCGTTCATATATCTTGAGATCGTGCTTGAATGCATTTTAAAAGGACTTGGAAAGCAGAATTTCTCCACTTTCAACTCACTTTGCGAATATGTTATCAGAATAGTTTGTGTTGTTGTTTTCGTTCATTTTTACGGATTTGCTGGTGTGCTTATTTCCTATTATGCAAGCAATATTTACAGCAACATTGTCCGTATTGCAGTTGTATGCAAGTCAGCCGGCATACGCTTTTCGTTCAAGTTTTTTCTGCTTGTTCCGTTCATTTACAGTGCTTCAAGCTGCATTATCGCATCTGCGGTCACAAAGCTTGCAGCACCCATTAATTCGCTGTTTGAATCGGTGATTTTTATATGTACAGCGTCTATTTCATTTATAGTTTTTTATGAAACCGGAAAATACCTTTCAAAGGGCAGCACAGGATTTATCTCTATCGTAAGCAAAGCATAGAAATACCCCTGCGGCAATATTTCACCGCAGGGGTATTCGATTTACCGGAGGTTAAATCAGCACATAGGTGAGCAGCTGCAAGAGCATCCGCAGTTCTGATCGCTGTCACAATGATCGTGATCGTTGCAGCAGCAAACCCAGATGATAATAAGAAGGATGATGATCCAGCAACAGTTGTTATTTCCAAAATTGAATCCACACATTGTAAAGTTCTCCTTTAAAAAATAAATGTATTTGAACTCCGCTCGGAAGTGATTCCTTTTTTGCGGTGTTCATAGTTCATATTATGCTGTGGGTCCAATTGTGTTACAGAAATTCTTTATGCGCCGAATAAATATTGCAGCGAAATATCCGAAAAGATATGCCGCTTTGTTTGACATAGGACATATTGCCACCGCCATATTAATGTATAAATAAGCAAAGGGGCGGCATTTATGTTAGAGATCATAAACTTTTTTCTTGAAAACATTCTGTTTTTTGCACTGCATTTTGAAAACTGCGGAGTTTTTCCTAAGCCGCTTTCAGCAAAGCAGGAGGAAGAGTGCTTTGCGCTTATGAAAAACGGCGACAGCTCGGCACGGAACAGGCTTATTGAACATAATCTCCGACTTGTTGCACATATCGTAAAAAAATACTGCGCATCACAAAGCGAAAGCGAAGACCTTATCTCCATAGGAACGATAGGTCTTATAAAGGCCGTCGAATCATTCGATAATTCTAAAAACACACGCTTCGCGACGTATGCTTCTCGCTGTATTGAAAACGAAATTCTGATGCATTTCCGTTCAAAGAAAAAATCTTCGGGTGATATATATTTTGATGAACCGGTTGACGTTGACAAAGACGGAAACCAGCTTACACTTATTGATATTATTGCAGAAGATGACGGAATAGTTGATAAGATCGATCTTTCGATAAAATCCGAACAGCTTTACAAGTTTATCAACGAGTGTCTTGACGAACGTGAACTTGAAATTATTATTAACCGATACGGACTATATGGAAAAAAGCCGCTTACTCAGCGTGAAGTTGCCAAAAAACTTGATATTTCACGCTCTTATGTTTCACGGATAGAAAAAAAGGCTCTTGAAACACTTCGGAAAAAATATGAGAAAACGTCCTATATAGACAAATAAAGCCGCACATTTAGGGTACTGCCGATAAAGAAGTATTTATCGGTACCGAGCCACAAACTTTGCTCAATTCGCTTCCCTATAAACGAATTGGCAAAGGGTGCTCTCCTTCTGCACGGCTGTAATTTTTTCAAAAAATATCAGTTTTCTCCGATAAGTCTTTCTATTATCGGCTTTGCATCGGAGATCGGTATCGCAAAGCCTAACCCTTCGGCGTTATCCGAGATGATCTTGCTTGAATTTATCCCGATGACCTCGCCTCTGCAGTTTAATAAAGGGCCTCCGCTGTTGCCCGGATTGATCGCTGCATCGGTCTGTATCAATGTCATCTCATAACCGCTGACGGTTATCGTTCTTCCGAGTGCGCTTATTATTCCGCAGGTCGTTGAACCGTACAGTTCAAGTCCAAGAGGATTTCCTATCGCAACGGCAGTTTCACCTTCCACAAGGCTGTCGCTGTCACCGAATTCGGCAGGAAAAAGCTGTACGCCTTCCGACTCAATCTTTATCACAGCAAGGTCGCTTGGTATATCTGCACCAATAATTTCGGCGTTATGCTCGCTTTTATCGGAAAACACGGTCTGAATTTTTTCGGCGCATATCACACCTGAATCCGAAATGTTCTGTATAACATGGGCATTAGTCACTATGCAGCCGTTTTCATTCATAATGATACCTGTTCCGGTACATTTTGTTCCATCCGGAAATTCAGAAATAATGCCGACAACCGAAGGCTTGGCTTTTTTTACGATTTCGGGAACGGTGAGCGTTTTTTTCTCCCATATATCAAAAACCTGTGCAGCGTTTGCATACTCGTTCAGATATGCCGAAGAATCCTCGGAAGTTTTTTCCGTTTCTGCAAATGAAGTTACAATATCATTTTCGCTTCCTATACATTCCGCCATCAGGAAAGCAAAAAAAATCACCGAAAGTATCAATGCTGCAGAGATAAGCAATGCTAAACCCGAATATTTTTTTGAACGGCTTTTTTTCGGTGAGAAAATGACCTCGGATTTTTTATCAAAGAAAACATTATAATCATTTGAATCACGCATATAAATACCCCGAAAATAGATTTGAGGATATTATACGCTGTCATCTGAAAAATTATTCCGTCTTTGCTTTTCTCTTTGCAGGAAGCTCGGTAAGCATCGGAACAGCAATTCCGACAACAAGCATAACTATTCCGATAATTCCTTGTACGTCAAACGCAAAATTCTCAGGAAAAATTGACGGTATTGAACCGATTATCAGTCCGCCTATCAGGCAGTAAGTCCCCCTGCGGAACTTTTTCAGCAGCGAGGTAATAATTCCTGCAGCTGCGAAGATCCCTACAACAGCTCCTGCTGCAAAAATCAAAAGCACAGGGAAATCAAGATCGTTTACCGCTGCAATGATCATATCATACGCGCCGAGCACCTTCATTATCAATGCACCGCTTATTCCGGGGATTATCATTGCCGCAGCAGACAGGATCGCTGCAATGAAAAGCATTATTCCGCTTACAAGATCAAGACTATCCGAACCTGCACTCTCTGCCGGTGTAAGAAATGCCATTACAGCCATTACAAGCAGACCTGCGGCCAATGGAGCGATACAAACTGCGGAAAGCTTCTTTTCACTTGTACACTCCTTATATATCATAGGTATGCTGCCTATAACAACTCCTATAAAGAAAAGCTGTGTGGGGACATTGTACTCTTCAAAAAGGAAACCGAGTATCTTTGCGGCTATAAGGATTCCGACAGCCATTCCGACTCCGACCGGAATGAGAAACGACAGATTCTTTATAAGCTTCTTAATATTGGGTGTGATCGCTGCAAGCAGCTTGTCATATATCTTGGTAATTACGGCGATCGTTCCGCCGCTGACGCCGGGAACGGCGTTGGCAATTCCAATAGCAATACCTTTCAGTGCAAGTATGATATAATTCATAACATTCTCCTTAAATATCTAATGAAAAAAATTATCCGATACTGTTTAATACTAAACACCAATAAAAAACGGAAAAAAATGCTCTGAAATCCAATATAAAGTTGTTTTCAACAACTTACTGTTTTCAACAGTTATAAGATTGTCGGATTGAATTTTTCCATATTATAAATGGTGTTTAGGGAAACGCTGATTAATGCGAAGCAATAGTTTCGCCGTTTTGAGGAATACTCAAAAAATCCGTCATTGAGAGCATGACGAAAAACGGCAGAAACGATTTAATCAGTGTTTCCTTAGTATAACACATATTTATTATACACATAATACCGAAAATTTCAAGTAGATTTCACCTTATTTTTATAAAAACTATTGAATTTTTTAAAATATTGTGTTATAATTTATGTAATAATATTGGAGGGACAGACGTGAAAAAGTATTTTTCAGAATACATAAAATATCTTCTTGAAGTTCTTGAAGATGACTCTGCAGATTTTGAAGCAGTTAGAAAAGAACTGCTTGTTAAAATTGAATTTATGCAGCATGAGCGCTTGGTTCATCTGATAGTTACAGTTCTATTTGCACTTGTAATGTTTATAAACCTGATAATATTTTTCCAGTCGCAGATCATTGCATTCCTTGTGATCGTATTGCTCTGCCTGATCTTGCTCGTTTTCTATATTGCACATTACTTTTTTCTTGAAAATGGAGTTCAGCAGCTTTACAGAATATATGACAGTATATGCAGCAAAATTTCTGCCGTAAAATAACCCGTTGAGGGAGAAATAATATGAATATCAATGACGAATTAATACATGGAATTATTGAGGATAGATCAATATACGTTGATTTCCAACCTATCTATTCTTTTAACACTAAAAAAATAATTGGACTTGAAGCACTTTCAAGAGGAAAAATAGGCGATGAAATGATTTCGCCTTATTTTCTGTTTAACTATGCAAAAAAACACGGTGAAACGCTCAAACTCGACAGGCTTTGCCGTGAAAAAGCTATGGCAGCTTTTCCGAAGGAAAATGACTCGTCAACGCTTTTTATAAACTTTGAAACTTCAGTTTTAAACGATGTCATTCCCGGAAATGGCGAGATTCTTAAAACCGCCGAAGAAAACGGTATCTCACCCGAAAACATCGTTATTGAACTTAATGAAACCAATGTCCGTGACGCATATAATCTTCTGATGTTCGTTGATTTCTATCGCTCACGAGGTTTTCATATTGCACTCGACAACGTCAGCAACGGTCTTGAAACACAGAACAGAATTATGCTGATAAATCCTGATATTATTAAAATCGACAGGGCGATCGTTTCAAACATTTCTTCAAATACATATAATCAGGAAGTTTTCAAATCTATAATAAATACTGCAAAGCAGATAGGTGCAATGACAGTTGCCGAAGGCGTTGAAACAGTTGATGAAGTCATAGCTTGTATGCTTATGGGTGTTGACTATTTCCAGGGATTTTATTTTTCCAAGCCGGAACGCTTCGATTACATTTATTCAAATGAAGCTCGCCTGAAGCTTGAAGACGCTGCACAGAAACTGAATGTAAGCATGAAAAAGAATCCGACTGTTGCTAATGTTAAGCTTGAAACATATAAGCGCATTATTTTCGGGCTGATAAACCGCATTACCGGCATTTCCCCCGATAAATATACAAGCGAACTTGAAGCTTATGTTGCCGACCACAAAGAGATCGAATGTGCATTCCTTATCGACAGCAAGGGTTTCCAGCTTACCCCGACTGTGCTTCAGAAGGATACGGAAATTCTTTCGGGTTACACTCCTGCACTCATAGGCGTTAATCATGATATCAAAAACTACTTTTATGCGATAAAAGAGCAGATAGAAGACCCGTTTATTTCGGGCTGGTATATCTCGGCAGCTACCGGTCAGAGCTGTAAAACCATTTCATCGCATTTTTACAACAGCAACGGTGAATTGATAGTTGTCTGCGTTGACCTTAAAAGAAAGCAGTCATAAAATATTATACCAAAATGGCAGTTCGGATTTATATACCAGTTCGAGCTGCCGTTTTATATTTTCCAGCTCCGCCAAAAGCTCATCATTAGCATCACGGCAATACGGTCTGATCTTTGAGATAGATGTACTGAGTGCTGTAAGCTTTTCATCAGCAACGATAAGTGACATTTTTCTCTCATATTTTTTCCAGAGCTTTTCAAGCTTTCCGGCTAATTCCTCTGCCTCTGTCATATCATCATTTTCACAGCAGCTTTCGATGCGTTTTATAACGTCAACAAGGCTGCTGTTTTCTTTTTGCACGATAAAAATGCCCAAAACAGACCAAATAATTATTACTGTCAGGAGTACAAAAGCTGTTATCGTCCGTTTCATCTATTCTTTTCTCCCTGAACACCATTTCTTATCAATGAATAATTTCCATCGCCGTCAAGCGTCATAAGAAAAACATCGGAAAGTCCGGTCTTTTCTTTTTGCAAAATCTTTTCAAGGTATTCTTTGCTTTTTTCGGTTCTTTTAAGCGCATCATCAATTATTCTTCCATCATCGACCACGACTTCGGGTGGGTCAATACTTCTTCCCCGTATATCAAGGTCATGATTTGTCGGATTCCTGAAAGGCTGCTTCTGATACACAGAAACCGCTCCTGTTGTTTCGACAACGGCAAACTGAACCTCGCTTATGTCAAAAATATCCTTACTGTGCAAAGCTTCCATAAGGTCATCGGAGGTAAAACGTATATCATTCATTTTCTGTTTGTCAATTATTCCGTTGCTGATTATAACGACAGGCTTTCCGCAGGTAAGATTACGCAGCCGTTTTGATTTTATCCCAAGCCATGACATGATAACATCAAGGCAGGCAAGCGTTAAGATAGGTATTATTCCGGTAAAAAGCGGCATTGTCATATCTTCGACCGGAAGTGTTGCTATATTGGAAATAAGGATAGTAACGGCAAGCTCGGACGGCTGCAGCTCCCCTATCTGATGCTTTCCCATTAAGCGCATTGAAAATATGATAAGCAGATATAATATCACTGCTCTGATAAATACAACTGTCATTCTTTTCCCTACTTCCTTAGATAATGCCTTATACTAATCCTCATTTGTTCGGTAGATAAAGTTGGCAGATAGAATTGCACCAA
>JBJEQL010000351.1:0-6908 GCA_051881735.1 Oscillospiraceae bacterium | reverse complement strand
TGCTTTCGCATTATAAAATAGAAAAGCAGCGATGTCATAAGGCAGCAAAGCGTCAGTATCACGCCGTTCAGCCCGAATATCGTACCCTCGGCAGCGTCAAGCATCAGCCCGGCAAGACAGCCGAGTATCGCCGAGTTGAACGGATCCTCAAATACGGCTATGCATATCGCAGTCGAAACGATAAAAAGCGGCATCCTGCGGATCGACGGCATTGTTGTCATAAAGATATATTCTGCAAAAAGCAGCAGGAAATATATCGCCCAGCGAATGAGCGCACGGGTCTTTTCCTTACGCTTTTTAAGATCTATATTCAAAGAACTGCCTCCCCTTTACTGATCGTCGGTTTTCTGACCCTCGAATTCCGTGATAACGAAAACAGAAGATACGGAAAATGGGTCTGCGGCAGGTCGGATAAGAGCATACTTTGAAAGTCCGCTGTCCTCCATGACGATCTCTTCAACAGTTCCGACAAGCTGACCGGACGGGAATGTTTCGCTGCCCGATGTGAAGATAATGTCACCGAGCATGATCTCGGCGGATTTGTCAATGTAGCTCATTTTGCAAAGTCCGTCTTCAACAAATTCATAGTCACCTTCAAGCACGCCTGCTGCCTTTGTGCGCAGAACAGTAACGCCGACAGCGGATTTCGGTGAAAGCAGCGTGCGGACTCTTGAAGTGCTTTCGGAAACGTCATAGCATATACCTACCAAGCCCTGCGATGTGATAACAGGATCGTTCGGGGCGATTCCGTCCTTGCTGCCCTTGTCGATAGTGAAAGAGCCATAAGGGTCGTTGGTCGTTCTTGCGATGACTTTACATGGTGAAGAGAATACAAAATCCTCGTTATCTTCTTTGAGCTGTAAAAGCTGTTTAAGCTCTGAGTTTTCGTTCTTGATACGGTCGTAGTCGATGATCTCGTTGTAAAGCTGATTAAGTCGTTCACGGAGCTGTTCGTTTTCCTCACGGTATTTCTTCGCATGGGCAAGGGTGTCTATAGTTTCGGAAACTTTTTCGGATATGCTTTTGGAAGCTTTCTGGAAAGGTTCCGTAACTGCATCAAAGATAGATACTCCCATTATCGCATATCCGCCTGTTGTAAGGGAATATATCATAAAGCCTATCAGAACTGCGATAACAGCCACAATTATCTTAAATTTTGTCGATTTAAAAAAATCCCTCACGTTTTCATCTCCCTTATGTCATTGATATGCGGAAATCCCGAAAAAAGGCGGATAAAACCTATCCGCCCCATTTTTCCTTTTTTCAGATCATCAGATCAATAATATTTTGAATCATCGTTGAGGACTTCGTGAAGCTTGTCGATATCCTCGAGAACCTTGCCCGTGCCGTCTGCAACGCAGTCAAGCGGAGATTCTGCAATGTTTACCGGCATACCGGTTTCCTTGTTGATAAGCTTGTCAAGACCTCTGATAAGAGCGCCGCCGCCTGCAAGGGTGATGCCCTGATCGATGATATCTGCAGCAAGCTCCGGCGGAGTCTTTTCAAGTGTGACCTTGATAGCTTCGATAACATGGGAAAGGGGTTCTGCAAGTGCTTCACGGATCTCTGCGGAAGTAACTGTGATATTCTCCGGCAGACCGTTGAGAAGGTTGCGTCCCTTTATTTCCATATCAGTTTCCTGCTCCATAGGGAAAGCAGAACCGATAGCGATCTTTACATTCTCGGCAGTTCTTTCACCGATGAGAAGATTATATTTTTTCTTGATGTAGTTAATGATAGCAGTATCGAATGCGTCGCCTGCGATCCTTACCGAACGAGAGGTAACGATGCCGCCGAGGGAGATAACTGCGACTTCTGATGTACCGCCGCCGATATCAACGATCATTGAACCCTGCGGTTCGGAAACAGGAAGACCTGCGCCGATAGCAGCAGCCATAGGCTCTTCAATGATGTTGACACGCTTTGCGCCGGAGTTTTCGGTAGCTTCCTTAACAGCACGGCGTTCAACGGCTGTGATACCTGAAGGAATGCAGATAACAACTCTTGCCTTTGTGAAGAAAGAGCCTTTGAGAGCCTTGCTGATGAATTCCTGAAGCATTGTTGTGGTCATTTCAAAGTCAGCGATAACGCCGTCCTTGAGAGGACGAACAGCAACGATCGAACCCGGGGTACGACCGATAACATCCTTAGCTTCCTGACCCACATATTTAGCTCTGTCTGTGCGTGTATCTACTGCAACAACAGATGGTTCTCTTATAATGATTCCCTTGCCCTTCATGTACACAAGGGTATTAGCTGTTCCGAGGTCGATTCCGATATCTTTAGTAAACATTTTTATCCTCCATAACTTGTCATAAATATTTTATCCGTCAGAAACATCCGTGAAAAGCTGATTTTTATATTATCGATGCTTTTTTGGAAGTTTACGGCAAATTTTCCTGTATTTTGCGGCACTAAACGGCACTATACTAATATTATACCACCATAAAACGCAGTCTACAACACTTTTTTCACGGTTTTTTTCAATTTTTTCATTTTTGGCTTTGTGAATAACACATAAATTTGAGAGAAAAAATTTTTAGTGCATTTTTACTATAACAGACAGCAATGTTCAAAGCGGAAAGTAAAAAGTTGAAAGTGAGATTGTTTTATTTTGGAATCAAGCCGTTAAAACCGCGAAGCGGACGAAAGTTTAGGTCAAGCCTTTTCAAAGGCTTGCAGGGGTCAAGGGGGCAGCGCCACCTTGTCGCTTCCGCAGAAGCGAAACACCCTAAACCATAGCGAAAGGTATAGCAACGATCAAAGCGAAAAACTAACAAAATAAAAGCGCAATTCAATCAAAAAATGTAAAACAGATATGAGAAATCAACCTGTTGAACCTAAAAATTGAATTGCGCTTATTCTGTTTTCCTAAAGTAAACTATCCTCTAAAGGCAAATATACGAACGAAGTGAGTAAATTTGCTTTTAGACGCATTTTGAACAGCTATGCACGGAAAAAACGGCAATAGTGCTTACTTGTTCATAGCTGTTCAACGTGCGTTGTGACCTACATATACTCACTTTGTTCGTATATGTAGGTCACAAGGAAAGTTTGCTGGAAGAAAAAAGAATAAGCACAATTCACATTAACGGTTTAACAAGTTTCTGTTATACAAAACATTTCTTGCTTTCTGTTTTTTTATGTGAATTGTGCTTTTTTATAGCTGTTAGTTTTTTCGGCTTGTTGCTGCAAGCTTTGTGCTAAAGTTTAAGGAGTTTCGCACTCTGCGGAGCGCGACAAGGGACGCTGTCCCCTTGACCCCTGCCACCCTTTAAACAAAGCGAAATTCTTGCAGAATTAACGTAAACTTTCGTCCGCTTCGCGGTTTTAACTGCAAATGTTGGACTGCAATAATTACGCATTACTTAACTTCAACGTTCTTGTAGTACCAATTGATTCCGCCCTTGATGGTTGCGTCGTCAAGTGTTGAGCCTTCTTCGCCGACTGTTGTGCCTTCGTTTGTTTCAAGCACGCCGTCAAATACGTTGAAGCCTTCGTTGAGGATCTTGTTTCTTGCTTCGTCTACCTTGGTCTGCATCTCTTCTGTGCAGATCGCAGAGTTAAGGTCGGAGATATCGAGGACTCCGTCGCTCATTCCGCCGAAGTAATTTTCACAGTTCCATGTTCCGTCAATTACCTGCTGAACAGCTGCTGTATAGTATGCGCCCCAATGCCATACAACGGATGTGAGTGTTGCGCCGGGAGCGTCCTTGATCATGTCGCTGTTATAGCCGATGCCCCAAACGCCTGCGCTTTCAGCTTCAAGCTGGGGGTTAGGAGTGTCGCAGTGCTGTGCGATAACGTCGCAGCCTTCAGCAATAAGTGCCTTTGCGGCGTTGGTTTCTTCTGTAGGAGAATACCAGCTGTTTGTTACCTTTACATAAATCTTTGCGTCGGGGTTAACGGAAGCAACGCCGATCGCAAATGCGTCGATACCACCGGTAACCTCGGAGTTCTCGCTGCCCATTGCAGCAACATATCCGATAAGGTTGGATTCGGTCTTCATACCTGCAACGATACCGGAGAGGTATCTTGCCTGATAGATCTTACCGAAGTAGTTGTTCATGTTCTTGCCGTTGTTCTTATAGCCTGTGCCGTGGGAAAATACAACATTAGGGAACTCTTCTGCAAGTGCTTCCATTGTATCCATATATCCCCAGCTTGTGCCAAAGATGATGTTGCAGCCTGCTTCGATACATTCTCTGATAGCAGTTTCGGTAGCTGTAGGGTCGCCGTCGCTTACGTTGTTCTTTCTGATGATCTGGTCATCGGAAAGTCCGATAGCAGCCTGCATATCCTGGATGCCGACATCGTGAGTGTAGGAATAACCCGAGCCGTCAGCAGGATTGCCGATGTGGATAACGCCGACTTTGATATCTTCCTTTGCGTACTGGATGCTTGCGGATGCGTTTTCACCCGAATTATCAGCGTTGCTGCCGCTGTCGGCTGTATTTGAAGAACAGCCGGTGAGCATGAGAACAGCTGCTGCGGAAATTGCAGCAACGATTTTTGTCAGTTTCATAATACACCTTCCATTTTCTTTCGTTTGTTTTTGGCTTTTATCATAATCTTTCCCGGTTTCGGCTGGATTTATGCCCTATTGAAACCGCTTTATTTATTATAAACTAAACTCTGTCAGGTTTCAATAAACAAGATGACAAATTTTTGAAAGTTAAATGTGCGTTAAACGGTGGTTTTCAACAGTTTATGCGATTTTATAAAAAATAATTGAAATTTTCATAATAATATGGTAAAATAAGTTTGTACTATGCAATATTACGGTTTCTGCACACGGCAGATGCTTTTTTGACGCGAAAGGAACGGACAAGCTATGAATATTCTGTATCTTCTTCACCCCAAAAACACAGTTGAATATCTCTATGATGACGATACTGTTGAAAAGGGATACAACTGCCTTAGAAACAGCAGCTATACCGCTATTCCGGTAATTGACCGTGAGGGAGTATATGTCGGAACGATAAGCGAAGGAGATTTCCTGAGAGCGATAATGGACGATCATCTTTTTTCGCCTGAGGAACGCAGCGATTATATAATCGCCGATTTTATAAGAAAAGGCTGGAATCCGCCTATACGAGTGACTGCGCCGATGAACGAGCTGCTTTTGCAGGTCATGGATCAGAACTTTCTGCCTGTGGTCGATGACAGAGGCTGCTTTGCAGGAATTATTACAAGACGTGATATTATCAAGTATTGCTACGATGAGTATGTTAAGACGCAGGAAAAGGCAGGTGCTTCATGGAGCTGAGGCTTAGGGAGCTAAGGCGAAGCCACCGTTATACACAGCAGCAGGTCGCCGATTTTTTGTATGTCAGCCAGTCGATATATTCAAGGTATGAGTGCGGAACTATCGAGATACCTATTTCTCACGCAGCAAAGCTTGCGGTACTGTACAATGTCAGCGTTGATTATCTGTGTGGACTTACCGATGTTTCCAAGCCATATCCGGTGAAAAACAGGCTGAGAGTTTTTTATCCCCGAAAATGAACGCTCAGGGTTATTGACGGCGGCGTATTTTTATGGCATAATAATTTATGATAAAAAGCGGAAGCTTCCGCAAAAAATCTGAATGGAGGAAATCAATATGAAAAGAGAGCTTCCGAAGCTCTATGAACCCGGCGAGGTTGAGGACAAAATCTACAAATACTGGATGGATAACGAATGCTTCAAGGCAAGCGTTGACTCCAAGAAGGAACCGTACACTATCGTTATCCCTCCCCCGAATATCACAGGTCAGCTTCACATGGGTCATGCGCTCGATGAAACGCTTCAGGATATCCTTATCCGTTGGAAGCGAATGAGAGGTTACTCCGCACTCTGGCTCCCGGGCACAGACCATGCCGCTATTGCGACCGAGGCAAAGATCGTTGCAGCTATGGCTGAAGAGGGACTTACAAAGGAACAGATCGGCAGAGATGCTTTCATGGAGAGAGCATGGGCATGGAAGGCAAAGTTCGGCGGAAGGATCGTTGAACAGCTCAAAAAGCTCGGCTGCTCCTGCGACTGGTCAAGAGAGCGCTTTACAATGGATGAAGGCTGCAACAAGGCAGTTCGTGAGGTTTTCGTTAACCTTTACAACAAGGGACTTATCTATCGTGGTGAGAGAATAATCAACTGGTGTCCGCATTGTAAGACATCAATTTCCGATGCCGAAGTTAACTATGAGGATCAGGCAGGTCATTTCTGGCATCTGCGCTATCCGCTTTCCGACGGCAGCGGATATATCGAGCTTGCAACAACTCGTCCCGAAACACTTCTCGGCGATACCGCAGTTGCAGTTCACCCTGAGGACGAGCGTTACAAGGATATGGTCGGCAAGACGGTAATTCTTCCTATCGTTCACCGTGAAATTCCTATCGTTGCCGATGAATATGTTGAAATGGACTTTGGAACAGGCGTTGTAAAGATCACACCTGCTCATGATCCTAACGACTTTGAAGTTGGTCTGCGCCATGATCTTCCTGTTATAAACGTTCTTACCGAGGACGCAAAGATCACCGCTGATTATCCGAAGTATGCAGGAATGGACAGATATGAAGCAAGAAAGGCTATCGTAGCCGATCTTGAAGCAGAAGGTGCACTTATTAAGGTTGAAGACTACAATCATAACGTTGGTGTTTGCTACCGCTGCGGAACTACTGTTGAGCCGAGAGTTTCAACACAATGGTTCGTAAAGATGGAACCGCTTGCAAAGCCTGCTATCGATGCTGTTAAGACAGGCAAAACGAAATTCGTTCCCGAACGTTTTGACAAAATATATTATCATTGGCTTGAAAACATCAAGGATTGGTGCATTTCCCGTCAGGTATGGTGGGGACATCAGATACCTGCATTCTACTGCGACGACTGCGGCGAAATGGTCGTAACAAAGGAAAACGGTGCAGTAT
>JBJEQL010000350.1:0-1831 GCA_051881735.1 Oscillospiraceae bacterium | reverse complement strand
AATCAGTCTCTTTAATCTGCCTTACACGCACACGGGCGGCATAGCGCTTATAATATTTTTGATACAACGGAATGGCGGCATTGTCCGCCATTTTCTTTTTGTAGTTTTCCTGTGCGGCTAAGTCCTGACAGTTGCGGGTTTCACCCTCGGCAATGCGGTCGCAGTAATTGGTATCGTAGTTGCCCTTCATAATGAAATACTTACCGCAGCGTTTGCACTTTCTGAAGCGGACATTGTGTTCGAGCATTTTAGTGAATTCCATTTCAAGAATTTCAGCGACCGAACCGAACACATATTGACGGCTGATAAAATGCGGCAAATTTATCAAAGCTACAATCTTTTCGGGGGTTGTTCCGAATTTTTCGGCAAGTGCCTTGTGCGCATCATTTGGTACCGAGCTTAAAGAAAATCTTTCTTTCAGTCCTTCAATATCCATACCGTAAGGCATTTCTTTTCCGCTCATTGTATTTGAGAAAGCCACTTCTTCTGTTCTTTCCAAGAACGGTGACAAACCTTTTAGGGAGCGGTAAATGTAAAACCTTTCCGATGGCAATCTGTCCGCTAAAGCTTCGGGATAATAATCTTCGTCGAAGCAAAATTCGATCATCTCACGATATTCCTGTTGGAGTCTCAAAAGATAATTGCCGTACCATAATGTTTGCTTCTTTTTATCGCCCCCTTTTTTGAAAACAGGAGGACAGATAGCGGAATACAAAGAAGCATAGACTATATCTTTGATATTGATTATGGTTTCTGAATATTCGTAGTATTCTTCCACTCGTTCCTGCAATTGACTGTAAATTTTCTCCGGTTCGTCTTTATGAATCGGAGATTTTTCTTTTTTCACGCCTTCTTGCTGTGCGAACTTATATAGCAGATTTTCTACCTCAATCAATTTAAGTTGCTCCTGAATTGCCGATTTGAAATCTGCATATATGAAATCCAATATTCCCTCGCCGTATTGCAAGTTGATTCTTGCACCGCTCATAACATTATTAAAAGGCAATTTCGGAAAACCGTTATCTTTATCCCAAAGGTATTGGTTTTCTCTGTATTCGGCACCTTCAAAATCTATTTGAAATCTGCTTGCAAATACATCTTGTTGCTTTTTATTGCACTCTAAGTATTCAGGCAATTCTGTATCGTTATCAAAGTTTTTGGCAGTGATTTCTTTTCCTGTATATTCCTCAATGAGATGATTCATAGAAAAATATTCATTGCCTTCATCGACCGTTATATGAATTCGCTTGTCATCTTTGCTGAAACGGGCGTAGTTATAGAAATATTTTAACCTGACGTTTTCTCTGTCAGAGCGATTCAGGTTGTATATCTCGTTTTTTGTGGGTTTGTATTCAGAGTAATCTTTCTTCATTTTCTCGCCCTCATTTTAGAAAATCGGTTATTGGATATTTTTAGACAATTAACATAACTCCAAACAACATTATACAAAAGTATTGCCTCGGTGTCAATACACAGCTATAATAAATTTGCAAATCAAGATTGTACAGTATTTGATTTTCTAAAATTGAATGACCGTCCGAATGGGATATGACTTTGCGATGATACGAGCAGGGCAACGCCGCTGAGATGGGGGCAGGGATAACAAAAACGACATTCGGGCAGAACGGCGAAAAGGCAACAGAAAGAAACCTCCATTCTATCTGTTGTCTCGTACATAGCTGTACATACCGTGCAGCTTATTTTCTCACAAAGGAGGTTAAGAAGATGAGAAAAACAGAATTGAAAGAGCTCTACAAAATGATGTTCCCGGAATACCCGGACATTGTTACGGTAGCTCAGCTTCAACAAATGCTCGGCGTAAGCCGACATT
>JBJEQL010000349.1:0-7020 GCA_051881735.1 Oscillospiraceae bacterium | reverse complement strand
TGCTACGGCGATATCCTTATGTGGGCAGGAAATCAGGTTCGTCCTTACGAAAACAACAAGGGCGATACGGACAAGCTTATCGAAGAATGGCAGAATAAGCTCATAAACCAAGGCTTCTCTATCGGTGCTTTCAAAAAGACCGCTTTTGAAATGGTCAAGAGCTTTGAGAAAATACCATTTACACCGAGCGTTAAGCCTAAGGTCGGTATCGTTGGCGAGATATACATAAAGTTTGCTCCGCTCGGAAATAACTGTCTTGAAGAATTTCTTAGAGGTGAGGGAGTTGAACCGGTAGTTCCGGGACTTCTCGACTTTATCATATTCATGTGCGATCACCATGTTGTTGATACACAGCTTTATCATATTGCATATAAAAAGTTCATCGGTTCCGGTGCGCTTGAGGTATTCCTCAAAAAGATGCAGGATACTATGATAAGCGCATTCAAGGATTCTCGTTTCAGAGCACCTTCACGCTTTGATGAAACAAAGGAAAACTGCAAAGAGTATGTTTCTCCTGCGAACAAGATGGGCGAAGGTTGGCTGCTCACAGCGGAAATGGTCGAACTTATCGGAAGCGGCGTAAACAATATTATATGTGCCCAGCCGTTCGGATGTCTTCCGAACCACATCATAGGCAAGGGCATGATACGAAAGATACGCAATGTTTATCCCGATGCGAACATCGTTGCGATCGATTATGACCCGGGCGCAACCAAGGTAAATCAGGAAAACAGAATAAAGCTTATGCTTTCTACTGCAAAGTCAAATCTTGCAGCGCAGAAAGATAATAAAGGAGAATAAGGAGGAATAAGGCAATGTACGGAATTAACGCTTACAGATCCAACGCAATGTATACTTCTCTTCTTTCATCAAATTACAGCAACAAGAAAAATACTCAGACCAATTCAACAAGCGATCTTCTTGCGCTTATGAAGAAGGTTGATCAGGTTCGTTCCAAAGACTATCAGAAGAACATGATCAACGAGTATAAAAAAGCGTTTTCGGGCAGCGATGTCGGAACATACGAAAGTGAAAAGAAGCTTTCTTCCGATGCTTCGAACCTTAGCAAGAGCGCTTCTGTTCTGGCGTCTGCTTCAAAAGCCGATTTTGAAGATAAAGACAAGCTTACAGAAAACGTTAAAAACTTTGTTGAGGACTATAACACGACTGTTGACAGTCTGCAGAAATCGGAGAGCGTTGACGCACTCAAAAAAGGTGTTTACATGACTAACACGGCAAAAGCTTATTCCGCCTCACTTGGCAGGATCGGCCTTCGTGTCGGAACTGACAACAAGATAACCTTGAATGAAGATACGCTGAAAAGCGCTGATACAAATGTTGTAAAGTCGCTTCTTGGCGGAAATTACTCTTTCACGAGCAAAGCTGCCGACAAGGCTTCACAGATAAGCAAGGCTGCAAATCTCAAAGCTCAGGTCGTTAACTACAATCAGGAAGGTAAATTCGATTTTAGCACAATGTTTTCACTCAGCTCGATGTTCAGCGAAAAGATATGATAAAAGCAGCATAATATCGCTGCCGTTAAAATGCGGCAGCGATATTTTTATGAAGATGTCGAAAAAGGAGAAGCTATGGCAATTCAGATATTTGGTAAATCCAAATGCTTTGATACGAAAAAAGCGGAACGTTGGTTCAAGGAGCGCAATATAAAGGTGCAGAACATCGACATTCTTTCCAAAGGCTTGAGCAAGGGAGAGTTTGACAGCGTTGTGAAGGCGCTCGGCGGAATTGATAAGGTCATTGATTCAAATTCAAAGGATTACTGCAATATAAAATATCTTTTGGACGATGCAAAGTATGACAAGCTTTGCGAATGTCCGAAGCTGTATAAAACGCCGATCGTGCGCTGCGGAAAGCAGGCTGCGGTCGGATTTGCTCCGGAAGAATGGGAAAAATTTGCACAAAGCGAAAAGTGAGGGAAGACTATGACAGCACTTATTACCGGCGCAAGCTCAGGTATCGGAAGAGATATTGCCCGTGAGCTTGCCAAAAAAGGCATAAGACTTGTTATTTCGGGCAGAAATTATGCTGCGCTCAAAGAATTGCAGGACGAGATAGGCAAAAACCGTGTCAAGATAATTCCTGCAGATCTGACGAAAAAAGAAGAATGCTACCGTCTTTATGACGAGGCGAAACAATATGGCATCGATATCCTTGTAAACAACGCAGGATTCGGTCTTTTCGGAAAATATGCGGAAACCGACCTTGAACGTGAGATCGAGATGATCGAAGTTAACGTCATGGCTGTTCATATCCTGCAAAAGCTCTTCCTTAAGGATTTTCGCAAGCGTGACAAGGGATATATCCTCAACGTTGCGTCAGCGGCAGGATTTATGCCGGGACCGTATATGGCGGCTTATTATTCCACAAAAAATTATGTTGTCCGTCTTACCGAGGCGGTCAGCAGCGAGCTGAAAAATGAGGGCAGCCATGTTTCGGTGAGCGCACTTTGCCCCGGTCCCGTTGATACGAATTTCAATGATACGGCAGGAGTTTCGTTTGCGCTGAAAGGAATATCCTCCGAATATGCAGCAAAATGCGCTGTGGACGGACTTTTTGCACACAAAACGCTTATAATCCCTACTTTGAAGATGAAGCTTGCCGCATACGGCTCGGGACTTCTCCCACCGCTTCTTCTTGCGCAGATTGCAGGATATATGCAGAGTAAAAAGGGAGATGTCTAAATGGAAAACGAACGTCTGAAAAAGCAGCTTGAATTTCTGCTTACGCTTGACAAGCTAAAAAACGTCTATCGCCAGACATATATCCTTTGTGACGATCTTCCGCAGGGTTCAGCTGCGTTTGAGGATAATTTCAAGGAGAGAAAGCCGCTGCCTCGCCGTGAAAATGACGCCGAGCATTCCTTTTCGCTTGCGATAGCCGCTGCTGTTCTTGCCGAGTATTCCAACGAGCCTGTTGACATAACCAAGGTCATGAAAATGGTGCTTGTTCATGATGCGGTGGAGATTTATGCGGGAGATACCTACTGCTATGATGACGAGGGCGCTAAAACCAAGGAAGCTCGCGAAAAGGCGGCTGCGGAAAAAGTTTTCGGCACATTGCCCGAAGAACAGGCTGCTGAATACCGTGCGCTCTGGGACGAATTTGAGCAGAACAACACAGCAGAAGCAAAGTTTTCCAACGCAATGGACAGAATTCAGCCGCTTTTGCTGAACTATTCAAGAGAGGGCATTTCGTGGAAAGAACACGGCGTTCATTCGGAACAGGTGAAAAAACGTTTCGATAAAGTTAAAGATGGTTCGACAGAATTGGGCAATTTTGTTGACGAGTTGTTGGACAAGGCGGTTGGCAAAGGGTTCTTATTGCCCTAATTTAGTATAATATTTTGTGCATTTCGCACATTTTTTAGCAAAGCTGTTGACTAATAAGGGCAATTATGCTAAAATAATTAACAATATATTAAACGCAATTTTGCGACATAATTTTGTAATGTGGGTGATATTATGGCAAAAAAGAGTAATATTGGAAAGCTTGGAAGAAATTTTATTATAATGATTGATTTATCAATCATTTTTGCTGTGATACTTGTCATAGTTTTTACTTCTTTTCAGATCAACAAAATGAACAATGAAACTCTTGAAAACGAGGCACAGATAGGAATCAATCTTATTCAGGATAATATTGATTCAGCAAAAGTGAAAACCGTTGAGATCGCCGAGAGCCTTTCTGCAAACAAGGATTTTACCCGTGCGTTCGATGTTGACCGAGGCACGGTCATCGGTGAGAGATTTGCCGAGGAGATACCGAATGACAGCTATATCGGTATATTTACGGATGCAGATGGAAATCTTCTCTGGGCGAGTGAAGGCGTTGATTTCGATACATTTAAGTCTTTGCTTGAAAACGAAAGCTATGAGGGTTACCTTACAAACGGAAATAATATCTATTATGTATGTGTTATGCCCATTCTCAACAGCTTGAGCTATCCTGTTGGCAAGGGGATCGTTGCTGTAGACTTCTCCCGTCCGTACATACTTGACGAGATAAAAAAAGTCGTAGGATTTGATATTACGATATTCGGAGGAGATACACGAATTTCCACAACAATTTTGGACGAAAACGGCGACAGAGCTATCGGTACTCAGATGTCCGATAAAGTCAAAAAGACCGTTCTTGACAACGGCGGAACATACGACGGAAGAGCAGAAATTTTGGGAGAGAACTATTATACTATCTATGAACCGATGAAGGATGCCAACGAAAATATCATTGGTGCGATCTTCTGCGGCACGACAACCGCTGAAAACGACTCCCGTGCGCAGGGTGTTATCTGGGTTTCTGTTATCATTGGCGTTCTGGTTTGCCTTGGCAGCGGCGGTTTCCTTGTATGGTACACTATCAAACGTCTTTCTAAACCTATTGGAAAAGCCTGCGATGTTCTTCAGCAGATGTCCGACGGATATATCACATTTGATACATCGGATGTTGTTCTCTCAGACGATGAGATAGGCATTCTGATGCGTGATATGATAAGGATGAAGGAAGTTCTCGCTGCATATATCAAAGATATTGAAAATGTTACATCCGCAATGGCTGAAGGTGACTTCACAGTTGATCCGCAGATCGATTATCAGGGCGAGTTTGTCGGATTGAAGAATTCGATCAATGAGATACGCAGCAAGCTCAGCAATGTTATCAGCGGTTTGAACATTTCCGCAAACGAGGTTTCCGCAGGTGCTGCTCAGATATCCGATGGTTCACAGCTTCTTGCCGAGGGTACGACCCGTCAGGCTGCTGCGATCGAAGAGTTGTCTGCAACTATCAGCGAAGTTACCGATAAGATAAACAATAATACTGTTAACGCAAGAGAAGCTGACAAGTGCGCTACCCAGTCGAGCGACCTCATTACTGAACAGGCTGCTGAAATGGAACGTATGCGTGCAGCAATGGAAGATATTAAAGTCAAATCCGATCAGATCAATAATATCATCAAGACGATTGAAGATATTGCATTCCAGACTAATATTCTTGCTCTTAATGCCGCTGTTGAAGCTGCGAGAGCAGGTGAAGCAGGTAAGGGATTTGCAGTTGTTGCAGATGAAGTAAGAAATCTTGCGACAAAATCGGACGAAGCAACCAAGAGAACAGCTTCTATCATCAATGAAACAATGGAATCCGTTGCAAAGGGCGGAGAAGTCGTTGCAAATACTGTTGCTCTTATGGGCAAGGTTTCGGAAATGTCTGCCGAATCCAAGAAGCTTGTTGAACAGATCCATGCTGCTTCGGAAGAACAGGCGCTTGCTATCGAACAGATCAACTCGGGCATTACACAGATCTCCGAAGTTGTTCAGCAGAACTCCGCAACAGCAGAGGAAAGTGCAGCATCCTGCGAAGAACTCAACGGACAGTCGCAGATCCTCTCCGATCAGGTTGCAATGTTTAAGATAATGCAGTAAAATAATGAGATCAAGCCGCTTCTGATGTCTGTCGAAAGCGGCTATGATATTATACAATTTCGGTGAAAGGAGTGTTGCGTGTGAAAGTCTATGATACGTATAAAAGAAACACTAAAATCAAAAGGAGAAATTGTATTGATAAGAATTGAAACTATATCGGAAAGAAATTTTTGCGAAACGTCATTGGATTCGTATGTCAGAAGACACGAGGTCAAAAGGGTTTACCGTAAAACGAACGGAGAATACTCTCTTGTGGAAATTCCTTATATCGAGGATTGGGATCTTGAGAAAAGACGTCAGGTAGCACGCAGTATAATCAGCGATGACTTTATTTCGTATGCTGCGCTGGACGGAGAAAAGGTTGTCGGCTTTATCGGATTAAAAAAGCAGCTTGTTGACGGATATATGATATTGGATATGATGCACGTTTCTGCGGAATGTCGTGGAAAGGGGATCGGCAGAAGGCTGTTTGAAATGGGAAAACATGAAGCAAAGAAAAGTGGTGCAAAGGCGCTGTATATTTCGGCTTGTTCCTCGGAGGAAACGATTGCTTTTTACACCGCAATGGGAGCAAAACTTACCGATGATCCCATAAAGGAAATGGCTGATGAAGAGCCTTATGATTTACAGATGATCTGTACCGTATAAAAAAAGCCTGAGAGGGAAAATCCTTCTCAGGCTTTTATACTAATTCCAAACTATTCAACAGAAATAATATAATAGTATACCGGCTGACCGCCGTTTACGTTCATTATCTCGACCTTGTCGCCGAATTTTGTCCGGACAAGCTCGGTGAGCGCTTCGGTATTTTCCTCATCGGTATCTGCACCGCTGATTATCGTCACAAATGAGGAGTCGTTTGTTATCATTTTTTTGATAAGCTTATATGCGGCTTTGGTTACTTCCTTATCGGTAACGGCAAGCTTTCCGTTTTCAAGTCCTAGAATCTCACCCTTCTTGATATTTTTGCCGTCAAAGTCGCTGTCACGAGCTGCAAAGGTAACAAGTCCGGTCGAAACATTCTCGATAGCCTTTGACATATTCATACGGTTGGATTCGTAATCTCCGTCCGGGTCAAAGTTCATCATCGCAGTAAGTCCCTGCGGAATGGTCTTGGTCTGAAGCACACATACACGTCTGTCTGCAAGCTTGACCGCCTGTTCGGCGGCCATGATGATGTTTTTGTTGTTAGGGAGAACGAAAACCGTTTCTGCCGGAGTTGCAAGTATCGCTTTAAGAATGTCATCGGTGGAAGGGTTCATAGTCTGACCGCCGGTCACGATCGTGTCTGCACCAAGGTTAGTGAAGAGATCTTCAACGCCCTTTCCTGCGGCTACTGCGACAAAACCGAACGGCTTTTCGGGAGCAGCAGGAGTGAACTCACGGACTTTCATTACAGCAGCTTCTTTTTGCTTATTTTTATGCTGGTGGCGCATATTATCGATCTTAAGATTTGTCAATGCTCCGAAGAGGATACCCTCTTCAATAGCCTTACCGGGATGGTCGGTGTGGACATGGACTTTGATTATATCATCGTCATCAACAGCAACAACGCAGTCGCCGATAGTTTCAAGGAACGCTCTCA
>JBJEQL010000348.1:0-1873 GCA_051881735.1 Oscillospiraceae bacterium | reverse complement strand
GCGGATAAAATTGTATTTTTCATACGTCAATTCCTTTCTTTTTTTATTATTCTACCGCAAAAGTTATTAAGAAGTCCTTAAGAAATAGGTAAGCTTACGATCGCTTCAAGTCCGTCATTATGATTTTTCAGCAGGATATCTCCGTCCATCTGTTCCGTGATATATTTCACAATGTAAAGTCCAAGTCCCGAGCCTTGTTCGCTTCCGCAGTTTTTGCCCCGATAGAATTTCTCGAAGATAAACGGCATATCCTCATTGAGAATACCCTTGCCGAAGTCACGGAAATGTATCAGTACATTACCGTCCGACTGCGTGATGAATACATCAATATCTGATTTCGCATACTTCCGTGCGTTGCCGATAAGATTTTCCGTTATCTGCATAAGTCTGTTTTTATCCGCATTCACGACTGCTGTAAAATGTGGCTCCCGAAAATGAACATCGTTAAGCTCCACTGCGATTTCGGTCACCGCATTTTCAATAAATCCGCAAAGCTCGAACCTTTCGGGACTGATTTTCAGCTTGTCCATATCGGAAAGAGAATGTAAAAACAGATCGTTTGTAAGCTTTGATACCTCGTCGCATTTTTTCATAATAACCCCTATATATTTTTTTCTCTTTTCGGGAGTACCGTCAAGATTTGCTTCAAGTCCCTCGGCGTATGCTCGTATAGAAGCAATCGGCGTTTTTATATCGTGGGAAAGCGTTGCAATAACGGTCTTATTATTCTCAATAGCCTCACGCTCGCAGGAACGTGCTTTTTTTATCTCACGGCGCATACTGTCAAACGCCCATGTGAACTCCCCAAAATAGTTGGAGCGTTCATAATCAAGAGGAATATCGAAATTTCCTTGTGATATTTTTTCAGCAAAGCTTTTAAGCTTTTCAAATGGGCTGAGTATTTTTAGATATACATAACCGAACACTGCAGCGCAAAAAACAATACAAAGTCCGCACATAATAAATATACCGTTGTTAATATCTGAAACGGTCTGCAAAGAACGTATACTTTCCGACAGCTCCGTCGTTTTTTCGGTCAGCCTTTCATATTCGCCCATTTTTACAAGCTGCTCTATTTCATTTATTGCCACAAGCTGCTCCGGTTTGTTATCCTGTGAATTTGCCTGCTTTTGCGTATAATATAATACGCCTGTTACAATTATTATCAGCGCCGAAAACAGTGCCGTCACGGAAATAAGTCTGCCTTTCATTCCTGCACCTCCAGCATATAACCTACTTTATAAACAGTCTTAATAAACTGCGGTTCGGCAGGTGTTTCCTCCAGCTTTTCCCGAAGCCAGCGGATATGCACCGTAAGGGTGGACGGCTCAACCGTCGCAAATGCCCCCCAAACCTCCGACAGCAGCTTATCCTTCGGAACAGCCGTATTTTTATGCTCGCAGAGATATGCAAGCAGGTCAAATTCACGGAGAGAAAGAGCTACATTTCCACCGTTTTTCGTGACTGTTCTTGCTGTGATATTTACGGTAATATTTCCGAATTTCACGATCTTTTCTTTCTCGGAAAATCCATAAGTCCGACGGATAAGAGCATTCACTCGGGAGAGCAGTTCCTTCATTGAATAGGGCTTGGGGAGATAATCATCTCCGCCGATGTCAAAGCCTGTGATACGGTCAGATTCGCTTGTTCTTGCGCTTGCAAATATGACGGGAACGTCAGATTCTCTGCGCAGCTCTCTGCAAAGTTCAAAGCCTGTGGTATCGGGCAGGTTTATGTCAAGCAATATAAGATGATATGTATTTTTCGACAGAAGTTCAAAGGCTTTTTCGCTGTCTTGAGCGCAGGTCACACCGTAGCCGTAGCTTTCAAGCATTTCGGATATTATAAAGGACAGATCCTCATCGTCGTCGAT
>JBJEQL010000347.1:1599-7149 GCA_051881735.1 Oscillospiraceae bacterium | reverse complement strand
ATTATTGAAAGAAGCTGACGGTGTGACAGATTCGCTTGACCCTGTTACCGGACATAAGATCGTTACATATAACGGTATTCCGATAGAGGATATCAGCGCTGATGGTACGCATTACAAGGAAAGAATAACCAAGGAAGAATTCTACAACTCCTTCAATGTCGGAGATACCGATTCCGTTATGAGAATAGCTTATGACGAAGGCTATGACAAGGAGATCACCGAGGCTGAGTACAACGAGATCCTTAACGGTACAGGTGCCAATGCGGCCGACCCGGAGGCTGTAAAGAAGGTTGAGCGTCAGGTAACGACAGAAGTTACTGCAGATGAATATGTTGCAAGCGATCCTGCTTACAGCACAGAAAACGGAAAATATTACAAGACTGAAATGGTCACAAAATATTACGAAGTTGGTTTCCGCTACTACACAAAGGAACCTGCAACCGAGGCCGATTATATCAATTCTAACGGCGACGGTTCGATTTTAAAGGAACCTGGTACATACGAGGATATCACCGAAGCTGAATACAATGCTGCAAAGGCAAACAAAGATCCGAACTTCCGGTTCTACAAGGCTGAAGATGACGGTGCAGGCGGCATCAAGTATTCAAGACCTGCCGATTATAAATATTTCAACATAGAAGCGAACGAAGTTGGCGGCTGCAAGCCGATATATGTTGATATCGGACTTGGCATTAAATACAATGCCGCAGGTGAGGTTCAGGTCGGAACTGCTGTTGACGTCAGCATGAACGGTGCAAAGATCACAGGAGCAGGCTTCCAAACAATTGAAAATGTTGTTAATACGCATTTTGAAGAGGAAGATCCGTTCTCAAAGCCAAGCTATACTATGCAGTTCAGCAAAAACTTTGTTCAGCTTATATATGATGCTGCAGACGCACTCAGAGCAGGTGATATTTCCCGTGCGAATGCTACGATAGATCTGCTTGATACAGCAAATACAGGTATCCTTACCGAGATAACAACGCTCGGCGCAAATCAGAAGAGCGCAGAGTTCTATCTTGAAAAGGATGAAGAGTATAAGATGAGCCTTCAGGAACGTCAGAATGATGTTGAAGGCTGCGATATGGAAGAGGAGATAACCAACATGGAGGCTACTGAAGCTGCATACAATGCGATGCTTCAGCTCAGCGCTAACATTCTCCCTAAGAGCATTTTTGATTTCATTTGATAAAACACATGATATAAATGGAAAGCAGGGATAATTATGGAACAGCTTCTCAGTATTAAGCATATTCCTATCAAAATCGAAGTAAATGTTACCAACGCTCAGCTCAAGCCGAGGGAGGAAGATCCGCTGGCTCCGTCTGTAAAGATCTCAAAGGGTTCGGATGGTGTAAGAGTGGCTGCGCAGCCTTACAAGGTTGATATTTCTTCATCTAAGCTCGACAGCTATGTTCCTTCACCGGTACAGTCGAGCGCTCTTACGCTGACATACGACGCTGTTGCAAAGATAAGCGGTTCGGATAATGCTTCGGGTACCTCCGGTGCTGTAAACACGACAGTTGCTTCACGCAGCACATCACAGAGCATAGATGCGATCTTAAGCAAGCTTCCGAAGTCCAAGGACAGCAGCATAAGCTACAATGACGGCACATTGAGCATCAATTACAGCATGATCGATACCGGAAATGACTCGGATATCGGATCGATAGCAGACCTTAAAAACGGTTTTGAGTTTATTCCCGGAAATATTGAGTTTATCGTAAGTCAGATGCCCGATCTTGAGATCGAATATCTCGGCGATCCGCTGTATTTCCCCAGAAGTGCCGATCCCAACTACAAGGGTGAGGTTGACGTTATTGCATAAGGCGGCGCAGCACACATCTTTGTGAGTTATTGCTTAAAAGAGGATTTAAAATATGATAATTAAAACAAGAGATTTCGGCGAGGAGGAAATTTCCGAGGAGGTAATAATCAACTTCCCGAACGGAGTTTATGCCTTTGAAGAAAACCACCGTTTTGTGCTTCTCTCTCCCTGCGGAGAGGATAAATATCCGATGTGGCTGCAGAGCATTGATAATCAGAACCTCTGCTTTATAGTTTTTGACCCGAAGGAATTTGTTCCCGATTATTCTGTTGAACTTGACGCGGAATCGAAGGAACTCCTTGGGGCTGACGGCGCAGAGCTTGATTATCTTTGTATGGCGGTCGTTCCGAATGAATATATAAACACAACGATAAACCTCAAAAGCCCGATCGTGATAAATTCCGCTGCTAAAAAGGGCGTTCAGGTCATTGCGGCAGAGAATTATCCGCTTAAGTTCCCCGCTTTTAAAAAGGAGGAAGCTTAAATGCTGGTTGTTTCAAGAAAAAAAGACGAAAGCATTATTATCGGCGATAATATTAAGGTCACGATCGTTGAAATAGCTAAGGATCGTATCAAAATAGGCGTTGACGCTCCCGAAAGTGTGAAGATCGCACGAAGCGAGCTTTATGATACAGAACGTTTTAATATGCAGGCGGCTGTCAACAAGCCGTCAGCTGATATTATAGCTGCAATAATGGATAAAAATAAGAAATAAATGAAAGGATGAAAGATCATGGCAAGCAGTACATCGTCAACTTCATCAACTTCAAGCCTTTGGAGCAATAACAGAATGTCCGGTCTTATGTCCGGTCTTGATACAGAAAACCTTGTTAAGTCAATGGCTGCTAACACCAAGAACAGACTTAACGCTAAGAAGCAGAAGCTTCAGACGCTTCAGTGGAAGCAGGAGGCTTACCGTTCAAGCATAAACAAAATTTCCGAATTTCAGAAGAAATTCCTTGACTGGAGCGGCGATACCTGTATAAAGGCTAATTCTGTAATGAACAAATACAAGGCCGAATCATCGAATGATAAGCTTGCAGTTTCGGCAAACTCTTCCGCTGTTCCGGCTACATACTATATAAGCGCTGCATCATCTGCTTCTGCGGCACAGATAAAGTCGCAGGGTTCGGTTTCATCCGATCAGATCGCTCTTGATTTCAGCAATAATGTTGAGGGTACTGAATACACGGTAGAGATGACCTTTAACGGCACAACAAGAGAAGTCAAGTTCATAGGAAGCACCGACGCTGACACGGCTAAGGCAAACTTCCTTGAAGCTGCTAACAATACATTCAAGGATATAAAGGCTGACGATCAGGGCTTCGAATTCAAGGACGGAACAACAAGCCTTGTTTTCAACAACGCAGGCGATGGTATTAAGCATACTTTCAGCATAAAATACAATAATGAGGCTGTCGGACTTGTAAACACGACGGCAAGCACAATGTCCGGTACTACAAAACTTGGTGATGCTGCTTTTCTGACTGCGCTTGATGATAACGCATTGTTTGAATTCTCCATTAACGGCGAAAGCTTTACATTTGAGAGAAGCAACACTATCAGCGATGTTATAAACACTATCAACAAAGCAGATATAGGCGTTAAACTTTCGTTCAGCACAATGTCGCAGAGCTTTAAGCTTGAATCCACAGAAACCGGTACAGCAGGCAAGCTTAATATTCAGCAGACTCGCGGAAATCTCCTTAACTCACTTTTCGGCACTTCAGACGACCTTTCGAATAAAACAGTATATGGCAAGAACGGTACTGTCACCATTAGTACAGACGGTGAAAACTACACCACTTACACAAGTGCAAGCAATGACTATACTTTTGACGGAACAACCATCAACATCGGCAAGCTTGGTGATTTTGATTCTTCCGTTGACGGCGTTGACGAGATCACGATAACCACCGAAAAGGATACATCTTCAATAAAGGATACTGTTGTCAAGTTCATTGACGCTTACAATCAGCTGCTTGATGATATTTACGGCGAAGTTCAAACCTCTCGCCCGAAGAAGAGCGGTTCTTATTACGATCCGCTTACAGAGGAACAAGAGGAAGAAATGACAACCGAAGAGATCGACAAGTGGAACAACGAAGCTAAGAAGGGTCTGCTTTATCAGGACAACTATCTTACATCGTTTGCATCGAGTATCAGAGGCGAAATGAGTTCAGCCAAGGTTGACGGATTCACGATTTATGATATGGGCATTTGGATCGAGAGTGATTGGAAGAGCAACGGCAAGCTTACAATTGATGAGGCTAAGCTTGAAGCTGCTATCGAAAGCTATGGTGACAAGGTAACAGCACTTTTCACGGACAGCGAAAATGGTCTTGCTGCCAAGCTCAACGCTCAGATCGACAAGGCTATATCGACCACCACTAATAAAGTAGGTTATCTTACTTCCGTAGCCGGTATTGAAAACACAACAACAGAGAAGCAGAACGCTCTTTTCGACCAGATCAACAATATGCAGAGGCTTATTGATAATCTCCAGAAAAAATATGAGAACGAAATGGAACGTTATTGGAGCCAGTTTACAGCGCTTGAGACATATATGGCAAATATGCAGAGCCAGTCATCTATTTTCAGCTCGGACTATTAATTTAATCACATATTAACGGGTGGTGTTGGTTATGGTACCTAATCCATATCAGAAATACATGAACAACGTTGTTTCGACAATGACTCCGGCGCAGCTGCTTATCGCACTTTATGACAAGGCGATAACAGAGCTTAAAAAGGCGATAATCTATATTGAGGACAAGGATATTCCAAAGGCTCATAATTCCATTACAAGAGTCGGCGATATTGTTGACGCACTCGATTCAAGCTTAAAGGAAAATTACGAGATCACCGATAATCTGGCTGCTCTTTATCAGTATTTCCGTGAACAGATCATTCAGGCAAATATGAAAAAGGACAAGGAGATACTTGAATCGCTGATACCGTTTTTTCAGGAATTGCGTGACGCTTTTGACGAGGCAAGCAAAAAAATGTGATCCTAAGGGGGCGTTCGTTTGAACAGAACCATCATTGAACTGATGGATGATAAAATTCATCAGCTTGAACATTATAACGAAATTACTTCCCAGATCATCACTGAGGACAGCATTGACGGTGTTGGCGACCTTATTGAGGAACGCCAGCAGATACTTACCAATATGGATGGCATCTCCGTTGCAGTCAAGCAGTATGTCAGCGAGCAGACGATCGAGCGAATGGATAAGATCAATGCACTTCTGCGGTTTGAACAGATAGAAGACCTTAATGGTGAGATGCTTCAGCTTCAGGATAAGATCAAGCGTGTTCAGGAGCTTCGTGAGGAAATAAAGCGCAACGACAAGAAAGCATACGAGCGGCTTGCACGTCAGCGTGACGAGGTCAAGGCAAAGCTTGATGAAGCTGCGAAAAGCAAACAGGTGGCAGACTATTGCTCTTCATCGAATTCCGCCAATGTGAGCAAGGGAAGAAAGCTTAATATTTCCAATTAAGGGATAATCTTACAAAAATAACATATAATTAAATAATGCTCCCGGAAAACGGGAGCATACGCATCTGTAGCTCAGCTGGATAGAGCGTCAGACTCCGACTCTGAAGGCCGTGGGTTCGAATCCCGTCAGATGCACCATGAAGGGAAGCCGTTTGCAGGTGATGCAGGCGGCTTGATTTTTGCCATTAAATTGCCTAATGTTCAACTTTTGTTCAAGAAG
>JBJEQL010000347.1:0-1499 GCA_051881735.1 Oscillospiraceae bacterium | reverse complement strand
TGGGCATATCCGCTTTGCTGTTTATATTGCCGTTTTTGGCTTGTTTGGTTCATCGGCAGTAACCTGCTCAATAGTCCTGCGCTTTGCAGGTGTAAGCATATTGTCGAGTGCTTCCGTTGCCGCTTCATCGGCGGACTTTATAGCGTGGCTGTATATGTTAACCAGTGTGGAAGCTTGTGCGTGTCCCGTTCTCGCCTGCAGCACCCTAATAGGAACACCTGCGGAAATCTGCAGAGTAGCAAAAGTGTGTCTTAGGCTGTGAGGTGTAAAATGTTCAAGTCCGTTCTTCTTTATGAAGCTGTCAAGCCAGAAATTTATTGTATCGGGGTTAATAGGTTTACCGGGCATTTTATCAACACGAACGAAAAGGCGGTCCGTTTCCGTCCAAGCTGTACCGAACTGCTCACGCAGGCTGTTATAATATTCCTTGTATTCATCGAGGATATCAAACACTATTTTCGGCACTTTTACGGCACGTTCGCTGCTTGCGTTCTTGGTCGGAACGGTTACAATACCCTTGTGCCGCTGATACTGTGAAGCACGCACAATGTTTATAACGCCACGCTCCTTGTCTATGTCCTTCCATTCCAGGCCGCACAATTCACCACGCCTTACACCGGTATATAATGACAGCAAAATGGATGTCCGTATGCGCAGATCGGGTTCATTAAAGAGCAGGTCGACAAGCTGCTGTGCTTGTTCATCGTCAAGGTACCTTGATTCTTTGCGCTGTATCTTTGGCGGCTGCATGTGTTCCGATGCGACATTGAACGGCACAAGGCGTTCCCGTTTGGCGGTTGCAAGGATATGTGAAATAAGTCTGTGGTGGTGCAGAACGGATTTATCCGAAAGCGGCTCCAATACTGTGTGAATATCGAAATACTTATCTGCAGCAGCACCGAACGCAGCGGAGAGCTTTTCGGCGTTGGATATCTGTATGTGTCTGCCTTTACATACAGTTATTACGGTTGTGGCCGAAACTCCCGAACGCCGTGCCGCTTCTGCTTTCGAGATTTTGTTCTTTTTCAGCATATCGGCAAATCCACGGTCAACAGCATATCCGCCGCTTTGCTTTGCACCGGGTTCGAGCAGTTGTGCTTCAAAATCCTTTATATGTCGTGCTTCAAGCTTTGACAAGCGTATATGGCCGATACCTGCATTTATGCGGTTGAGCAGGTCAGCGTAGTTCTCACGGGTACGTTCCGCAAGTCCTGCCGTTGCAGCGTGTTTGAGCCATTCGGTGGAATATTCCGCAAAAGTAGTGTTACAGTCAAAGGCGATTAGTCCCTTTTTGGCCTGCTCCTCGAAAAGGGCGGCGGTTTTCTGAAGCTCTTTCTGAACTTTCTTATCCGACATATTTGCAGGCGGTTTCCATGTCATTGACTTAACTTTCTGTTTGCCTTCGTTGTTTTCGTCCACATATACACGGATAAGGTAGGAAGTTGAGCCGTCTTTATTCTTTCTTGGGGTTATGTTCGCCATTGTCGGGATCCTCCTTT
>JBJEQL010000346.1:0-1887 GCA_051881735.1 Oscillospiraceae bacterium | reverse complement strand
TGGGAACAGGATTTGAGGGATTTGGCGGAGCAGCTGCACGAAAATATGGATGATATGAGCATATAACGCAATGGAGTTTACGCTGTAATGTACACTATGTTCCATATAATCTAAATTTCAATACAACAATAAGAGCTTGTGAGATACTGTTTTTATATTTCAAACTTGCATATTTTGTTAATTTTTGTTATAATGAAAACATTGAATTTAAAATAATATACAACAGAACAGGAATTATGACTATGAACAGTTACAATGAATTGACTGTAAGATACGTTCCCATAACCGCAAATCCAACTTGTCAAAGCAATATACATTCGGAGATAATTCCTTGTGAAGCACTTCGCCCGTACATACGCTGCTTCTGGGGAACGACTGAACCAATTTGCAATAGTGTTACAGACGGTACCCCTACCCTTGTTATCCCCGACACCTGCATGGATATTATTTTCAATATCGACTATACAAAAAATACATTAGATAGTGGATTTTGTACTATAGATGAAATCGGACATTATTCACAAACTGTAGGGACGTCTGCGTACTCAATTTTTGCTGTAAGATTTTATGCGTGGTCTGCGGTGCTTTTTGCGGATAATTCTTTTTCGGGCAGCAAAAACAAGTATTTCGATACAGACGAGTTTTTCGGCGGCTTTAAAGCGGAAATTATCCCTGTACTTATGAGGGTGACATCATTGCAGGAACGCTCTGAATTTTTAAGTGAATATCTTCTGAAAAGACTTAACACAAACCGATTTAACAGCAATATGATGAATGCTGTTTATGACATTATAAGTGCAAGAGGTAGTATTACTTCGGCAGAGCTTGCCTCCAAAAATGCAATTTCCCAAAGACAGCTTGAACGCATTTTTAATGATAATATGGGTATTTCTCCAAAGAGTTTTTCATCACTTATACGCTATCAAATGATGTGGCAGGAGATGTATTCCAAAGGCGGAAATATGCTTGATTTGACGGAAAAATACGGCTATTACGACGAAGCACATATGCTTAATGATTTCCGTAAAAGACATTCCATGACACCAAATCAAGCTATCCGATTTGCACGGAAATAATGTCGAATTTTTACAATACAAACGGTAAAATAAGCAGTATAATATAATCGCCGAACGGCAAATAATTTTTGAGGTGATTTGAATGAAAAAAGATTTTTTTAACTGTCCCGATACCATAAACGAAAGCGAGCTTTACGGATTTTCGTGGATTGAAAGCGTGCTTGCTATTCCGTCACCGTTAGTGTGTGTAACAAGCTATAAGGAGAACGGTCTGCCGAATGCGACAATGCAGTCATGGTGCGAGTTTGACGGCAATGAGGGCTTTCATGTACTGTTTTCGGCGGTGAACAAGCATACGCATATGTATGCAAGCGTTATGAAAACCAAACAGTTTGTCGTGAATTTTCCAAGTAAAGATGTGTTTATGAAATGCATGTCAACTATCGAAAACAATTACTATGACGAGGACGAAATAACGGCTGCGGGACTTACTGCCGTTCCTGCATCAAAGGTCAATGCTCCGCTTATCAAAGAGTGTTTTCTCAATCTGGAATGTGAGCTTGAATGGGCAAAGGAAGTGTCGGAGGTTGGCAATCATTATGTTTTCTGTGCAAAAATAATAGGATTTCATATGGACGAAGAACATTATAATGCCGATAAACTCGGACGTTACGGCGAAACAGGGTATCTGTACAATATTCACAAGCCGATTAATCCCGATACAGGCAAGGCGTTGGAAACGCAGGTGGGTGTTATACATAAACTGGGGACTTATGACAAGTTATAAATTATAATTCGGCAGCATAGATTCTGCCAAAAGACATTAATCCGAATGATGCGGAGATATGCGAGCAAACCGCACACAAATATG
>JBJEQL010000345.1:0-1889 GCA_051881735.1 Oscillospiraceae bacterium | reverse complement strand
GGCTGACTTTCAAAGGTAGGCACACCGCCGTTTTCATCAACATACACATTTCTTTCTTCCGCTGTTGTTTTTTCAACCTCGGAAATATAGTAGGGCTGTGCGGTTTCCGCTGTCATATCCACACGATATGCAGAGGGGTGAAAAAACTCATTGCTCTGATCGTGGAACATTTCACGGACCATATCCATACTGCGGAAGCCCACAATTTCGCCCGTGCTGTTATTGCGGATATTAACAAAGCCGTTAGTATCAGCCATTCTTTCATAGCCTGCACGGTAAAGCTCGTTTATGATGTCGGCATTGCGGATATTTTCAATCATACGATTGACCATTTCCGCATTTTTTCTTCCGCTTACTGTAATTGTTGCGGAATTGGCAAGTATTCTGCCCGAAAATCTTATGCTTGTATCGCCCGACAGAAGATTTGCGACCTGTAATGCCGTTGCAGGGTCGGTATTTATAAAATTCCTGTCCCTTATCTGTGAATACTCGATATTGCCGATGATACGCTGCTGATAGTTCTGCTTATTCTGTGCAGGGACCTTGTATTCGGCTGCAATGGCATTGGCTCTCTGTGCATCATTTTTGCTTACAGTAATGGTGTTGCGATAACCGCCGTATGTAGCCGAAAACATAATGCCCTCGGCACGAAGCCTTTCCATAACCTTGTGTATGGTGTTGGCGTTAAGGTCGATATAGGTGCAGTTTCCCTTGATGCTGTTGTAGTAGTCCTTGTTTACATATTCGGTCATAGTCCATTACTCCTTTACACAAAAAGATTTATAATATCATCTGCGGTCATACCGTCGGGAACGTTTCGGATAATCTTTGCAATATCCCCATATGAAAAGTTTTTCTCGATACGCAGCTTGTCTATCTCTGCAATCTCCTCGGTGCGTATCTCCTTTTCCAGCTTTTCAATCTGCGTGATAATGCTTTCTGTTTTCTTAACCGCCGCTTCCTGTGCTGTGTTTGCTTTTTCATATTTTTCCTTTAATACCGCAAGGCGTTCAAGCCTTTTTTCGGACTTGGATACCTTTGCTTTTTCGGGAGAAGTATTTTTCTCCGCATCATTTACGGGGATATTTTCATCAGCATTCATATCTTCTTCGGGAATTGCCGAAATCATAGTTTCATCAATCATCTTGCAAATGCCACCTTTCTTGACTGTTCATCGGAAATCTTCTGTATTGCTTTATCTGCCCAGCTTTTCACCGCACCAACTCTTTCCGAAAAAGGGACGGTTTTCCTCGCTTTGAGCAGCTCGTTAAAATCCTTTACGTTGTTCATTCTGCACTCCGTAAAGTATCGGCATCGTGAACCGAATTGATTTATAAAGTTCTGTCCTGCCTTGTCATTGTCCACACAAAGGGTAACGGGCAGGCCGCCTGCAAGGAGCTTTTCGACAACATTGGGTTTAAGCCCTGCCATTGCAACAAATTTGCAGTCCGTACATTCGGGGTGCAGGCAGATAAAGCTCATAAGGTCAATGGAGCTTTCAAAAACGTATGCTTTCTGCGGATTGCCCTTGTCATACTGAAAGAAGCTCTCGGACGTTCCGGGTGCAACTCCCTTGTAGTTTTTCAGCTTGCCGTTTACCTCGCTGTCTATTGCTTCCCTGTCAATGCTCCTGCTCTGAATTTCTTCGATTTTCCCCATAATTGCGGAATAGCCTGTGCTGTCGGTAACGATATTTGCATTGTTTTCATAAACATATCCTGCAAATCTCACACCGCTGTCATTCATTTCTCTGCCGATAAGCTCGGCTATGTACGGCTCTGTGGGAATGACTTTTTTGTCTGCCGGAAAGTCGGAATACCTTGCATTGCCTACGGTATAGCTTTTTCCGCTTGTGCCGTGAATTTCAGCTCCGCAAGGCTTTCCGTCCT
>JBJEQL010000344.1:0-1893 GCA_051881735.1 Oscillospiraceae bacterium | reverse complement strand
GATTTTCCCATAGTACAGTTATGAAGATTTCTCCCTTTGTGAAATCTCCCGTTGATATGGATACTGTTGATGCTGCTCTTATGAGCAGAATAAACAATGCGGGTATGGGACATTCCTGCACTATGACCGAACATATTACCGAAGAAAATACTATTTGTCATGAATACAGTTCGACAGATGATCCCAAAACAAGATTGATTTGCTTTATTGCAGATTATAAGCCAAATGATTATTACAATATCATTCTTTTTGTAACAACCGATGATGAGTTTACCTATGAGAGGGCGGAAAAAATAGTATCAACTGCACAGTTTATGCTGTATTATGATTTTTCTGACGAACCTGCCGAGACCGATACGGAAATATTTACTGAAACCCAGTCTGCCGAAAGCAATGAAACATTAACGGAAAATGACGAGAGCGCATTTCAAACTGTATCACTTAAACAACGACCGATAATCCCCGATGAATACGGTGGATATAATTTTGATCAAAATGCAGAGCTAATTGATGTGAAGTTTGCTGTTCCTGCAGAATGGACTGCTGACGGTCATGGCTTATTTATGCTTGGCGAAGAAAAGGTTCTTGAACAGAATGTCGTTTATTCCGACAGCTACGGACTTTTGACCGAAGGCTTTACTATTGATATGGTTTCGGGACGTGAGATCAAAAAGATAGATGAAAAATACGGCGACGAAAACGACCCATACCGTTACTATATTCACACGTCGATGCAATCTTATGACGGTGTTTACGATACTCATTATTTTGTCATTCAGCAAAACGGATATTATGCTACATTCTGCTTTAATGATAGCGAAGATTTCAATATGGCGATAGCGGAGGCTGTCCTCAGTACCGTTACCGTTTCACCCGTGTATCTCGATATCAACCTTGATTCCATGCAGGCAGCGTCAACCATAATTGATATAGGCACCTTGCAGTCCGACGGAACGATAAAAACCACGGGAGAAGATGGAGCGGCTGAGGTTTACTTCTTTATCCCTTCGGAATGGTTTACAAGCAATACTCCCGGAATGTACTACAACAAGAATATGTTCAGAGTAGAAAGCGTTTACAAAGCTGTTCCCGATCGGAAATACCCGTCGCTTAACGGCACAAACGGAACGATCCCGCTTTTTGCCAGCGAGGTAAATGTTATGGGCGAATCCTATGCCGCAGAGGGCGGAAATTCTCCCTATGATTACATGGTGCATAAGACCGTTAACAGCTCGGAGTGCTATGAATATGTGGTAACAAGGGGAGATCACAGCGCTGTGGTACATTTTAATGCAGACCCAAGCTCCACGGAGGTTGTCCGCAATGCCATAATCAGAAGCATAAAGATCGAGAAAGTTACGCTTTCGGACGTTAAGCCTGAGGGAATAGATTTTTCCGCATCATATGACAGCCCAAGCATGATCGTCACTATGTCCATTGCAAATAATTCCGACAGGGAATTTGTTGCTTTCGATGAAGGCATAGAGATATATGAAAACGGCAAGTATGTACCTGTTTCGTTCTTTTCACTTTATGCCGAAGAAAAAACATCAATGCATATATGGGACGGAGAAGGCTTGGAATACAGTCAGACCATGGGCGCAATGGCATATCCCGATTTTAAAGTGGGGAAATACCGTGCTGTCATTACGGGCTATTTTTCCGACGCTCCCGATGTAAGGAGCATGATGTATGCGGAGTTTGAAATAGAATAGCAAATAAATAACGGGGACGCAGAATTTTTTCTGCATCTCCGTTGTTCTATCTTATACAGATGTTTCTGCAAAGTTTTTCGTGCAAAGTATTGACTTTTTCGTGCAATTAACGTATAATATAGATAGAAAGGACGTGATTATATGGCTAACAGCAATACATCAAATATCAGTATCCGAA
>JBJEQL010000343.1:0-7228 GCA_051881735.1 Oscillospiraceae bacterium | reverse complement strand
TATAAGTCATCAACAGAGCATCACCAGCATGCACCTTATGATATTCCGATCCACTCCGTAACTATTACAGAAAACACGCCTTTATATCAACTTCTGCAAATTACGGATATGAAAGTCAATAGCTATCATCATCAGGCAATCAAAAAATTAGCTCCCGGATTTATTCAAATGGCAGTATCTGAAGATGGTCTTACAGAGGCAATTTGTAAACCTGATCTTCATTTTCTTTGGGCAGTACAGTGGCATCCGGAGTTTTCATATAAAACAGATTCTTACAGCAGAGCGATCTTTTCTGCATTTGTAGATTCTATGAAATGATTCCTGCTATAGCTTTTTTCACGCTGCCCGTACAATTTGCACGGGCAGCTCTTTCATTTTGGCTGTTTCTTATCGGTTTCATATCCTCCATATTTCTATCCCAGCCCTTATCTTTACCAACAGGCTAATGTCCCCTGCCGTCCATAAACTTACGCATTAACCTATTGCTCAGCATTCCTGAAGTTTGCTTTATTATAATATACCCGGGTTTCAAAATTTGCTGTCCCATCAATAATCAAAAAACGGACTAATGATTTCAAAATCACAAGTCCGTTTTTTGCAGTATGTTTTATTCGATTCTTATATTTCTGACAGTTTCTCGGATTTTAAGGACATATGCAGGAGAAACAGAAAGTTCATCTATGCCCATACGAAGGAATGTTTCGGTAAGCGTTGTATCAGCTGCAAGCTCTCCGCATATACCTATCCATGCTCCGTTTTTATGGGCATTTTCCGCACTCATTTCTATAAGGCGCAGAACTGCCTCGTGGTGTGTATCAACAAATTCTTCAATCGACGGGTTCTGCCTGTCACAGGCAAGAGTGTATTGTATAAGGTCGTTTGTGCCCACACTGAAAAAGTCTACCATGGGAGCAAGTCTGTCGCTGATTATTGCAGCAGCAGGTGTTTCTATCATAATACCAAGCTCCGTTTTATCCGAATATGCAATGCCCTGCTCATCAAGTTCATTCTTGACCTCATCACATATTGCAAGAATTCTTGTAAGTTCCGATACGCTTGTTATCATAGGGAACATAATACCCAGATTTCCGAAAGCCGATGCTCTGTATAAAGCTCTGAGCTGAGTCTTGAATATTTCGGGACGCTTCAAGCAGATCCTTATAGCACGACAGCCAAGCGCAGGATTATCCTCCTTTGGCATATGGAAATAATCCACCTGCTTATCAGCACCAATATCAAGTGTTCGTACTATCACTTTTTTGCCCGCCATACTTTCAAGTACCCGCTTATAAACCGAAAGCTGCTGTTCTTCGGTTGGATAATCGGAATTTTCAAGATAAAGGAACTCGCTCCTGAAAAGTCCTATTCCGCCTGCATCATTGAGAAGCACTGCACCTATGTTGTCAACACCGCTGATATTTGCATAAACGTTTATTTTTTTACCGTCTATGGTTATATTATCTTTGCCTTTTAGCTTCTGCAAAAGCTGCTTTTTCTCCATTTCGGTTTTCTGCTTTGAATAGTAAAGTTCAAGTGTTTCTCTGTCGGGGTTTACAAATACTTCACCTGTGAAACCGTCTACAATTGCAGTATCTCCGTCATTTATTTCCGAAAGAAATTGATTTCCTATGCCGATAACAGCCGGAATATTCATATTTCTTGCCAGGATTGCGGTATGAGAATTTGATGAGCCATGTGCTGTCACAAACGCAAGCACCTTCTCCTTATCAAGTGAAACAGTTTCGCTTGGTGCAAGGTCATCTGCGCATATTATCATTTTATCATCGACCTTAGATTTATCCTCAGACAAACCCATAAGATTATCAATGATCCTGTTTGAAATATCCTTAACATCTGCAGCTCTTGCCTGCATATAAGAATCATCCATCGCAGAAAACATCTTTGCAAAATTATCTGCAGTTACTGCAACAGCGTATTCAGCGTTAACATTCTGGGTTGCTATGATATTTTCAATAGATTCGTTATAATCCTCGTCCTCGAGCATCATCAGATGAATATCAAAGATCTGTGCATTGGTTTCGCCGACCTCTTTAACAGCCTTTTCATATATTTCCCTAAGCTGTTCGGCAGAAACAGCTTTTGCTGTTTCTACTCTTTTCATTTCAGCCTTTGTGTCGTCAATATGCACTCTGGTCACAGTGATTTCTTTCTTGTTGAAAACAGATATTTTTCCTATTGAAACAGCACCATAAACGCCTTTGCCAATATACTTCTTCATATAATCATCTCCTAAAGAATTATCAGAGATTTTCCTCAAAGAACTTCTTTATCTCCTCACAGGCAATGTTTTCATCTTCACCGTTTACAGTAATTTCTACCGTATCGCCGCACTTGATCCCCATACCCATGACTGCCATAAGCTTCGTAAGATTTACGGCTTTTCCATTTTTATCAATAGTCATCTCGCTTTTGAACTCCTTAGCCTTTTTCGCAAGTAAGCCTGCGGGTCTTGCGTGGATACCTACCTCGTCCTTGATCGTATAAGTAAAAGTTTTCATAATAACGTTCTCCTTTTTTATAATATTTCGCCGTTGGACTCTATTACTTTTTTATACCATTCAAATGATTTTTTACGGCTTCTTTTCAGAGTTCCGCTGCCGTCGTTATCCTTATCCACATAGATGAAGCCATAGCGCTTTTTCATTTCTCCTGTGGTAAAGGATACGCAGTCGATGCAGCCCCAAGGAGTATATCCCATAAGGTCAACCCCATCGTCAATAACAGCTTTTTTCATTTGCTCAATATGTGCCCTCAGATACTCTATTCTGTAATCGTCAATGATCGTTCCGTCTTCTTCGACTTTGTCAATAGCACCAAAACCATTTTCAACAATGAACAGCGGCTTTCCGTAACGCTCATACAGAATATTCAGCGCATACCGAAGTCCAACAGGGTCTATCTGCCAGCCCCAGTCGCTCTTTTTAACATATGGATTGGGAACACTTCCGGGAAAACCGTCAACACCGTTTCCGTCTGCCGACACTCCCGCCTTGACGGCATTGGTCATATAGTAGCTGAAACCGATAAAATCAACTGTGCCGTTTCTGAGAATTTCCTTATCCTCATCATTTATTTCGATATTATAACCCTTCCGTTCCCATTCACGATAGATGTAGGAGGGATATTCCCCTCTGACATGAACATCACCAAACAGAAAGCGGTCATGCATTGCCTCAACGGAATACATCATATCGTCGGGATCGCAGGAATAGGGATATATCGGTACACAGGCTATCATACAGCCGATCTTGAAATGCGGATTTATTTCATGACCTCTCTTTACCACTATCGCACTTGCCACAAGCTGATGATGAACTGTCTGATACATACACTCTTCGGGATTCTTCTCATTTCCGAAGATCACTCCTGAACAGGTATATCCGAACAGCGGATAGTTGTAGTTCTTCTGATTGTTGATCTCGTTGAAGGTCATCCAGTACCTGACTTTGTTCTTATAACGTTCCATAACTGTAATAGCAAACCTTACAAACAAGTCAATAAGCCTGCGATTTTTCCAGCCACCGTATTTTTTTACAAGATTATATGGCATTTCAAAGTGTGAAAGGGTGATAACAGGCTCAATACCGTATTTTAATAGTTCATCGAAAAGGCTGTCATAGAATTTCAGACCTGCTTCATTAGGCTTTTCGTCATCTCCGCTCGGAAATATTCTCGTCCAAGCAATAGATGTACGAAAGCACTTGAAGCCCATTTCGGCAAAGAGCTTTACATCTTCCTTGTAATGATGATAAAAGTCAATTGCCTCGTGATTGGGATAATATTCATCGGGAAGAACCGTGTCGGTAATACGCCTGTCAACGCCGTGAGCACCTGCGGTAAGAACATCAACCACGCTTACGCCCTTACCGTCCTCATTCCAGCCACCCTCCACCTGATGGGCGGCAACAGCACCGCCCCAAAGGAAGTTATCAGGGAGCTTACGCATCTGTCCTCACCTCCGTATAAACAGTCATTATAGGCTGTCCTGCATCAATGTGGTCGGTAATAACACATTCAAGCACCTGTTCATCCTCAAGCTCTGTTGCAATAAATATTACAACAGGGTCATATCCGGATTCCATAATAAATTTCTTGTCAAATTCAAGAAGAAGCTCTCCCTTTTTTACATGCTGACCTTCCTTGACAATCGGCTTAAAGCCGCTGCCGTTCAGCTTTACCGTATCAATACCCACATGGATAAGCATTGCTGTACCTTTATCATCTCTGAGTCCCAGAGCGTGTCCTGTGTCGGGCAGCATTTCAATTTCACAGTCAAATGGAGCATATACCCTTCCGGTATCAGAAATAATACCGACCCCTCTGCCGAGAGTTCCGCTTGAAAAGACCTCATCGTGAACATCTGAAACCGGAATAACATTTCCGCTTACAGGTGCAAATACTGTTGTTTTGCCGTTATCGACATCTGCAATGTTGTTATTGTTATCGACAGGCTTGTCATCGCTTTCATCGCTCTGTTCATCCTTAAAGCCGATAATATATGTGAGAATTGCTCCGAGAACAAACGAAACAAGAATTGAAATCAAAAACCCTATAAACTGTGTTGTATGACCTTCCTTAAAGTAAGCGGGAATCGTTGCAATACCCGGCATATTATATCCCCAGGAAACCGCATTGAATGCGCCGCCGATAGCACCGCCAACAGCACCGGCAATACAGCCGCATATCATAGGTTTTTTATAGCGGAGGTTTACACCATATATCGCCGGCTCGGTAATTCCGAAAAGTCCTGTTACCGCTGCGGAAGCTGATACTCGCTTCAGCTCTTTGTTTTTTGTTTTAAGAAGTACACCAAGAGTTGCGCCTGCCTGTGAAAATACAGCAGAAGCTTGAAGTCCGGTAAAAGTATCATAACCAAGAGCTGCATAGTTGCCGACAGTTACGGGAGTAATGCCCCAGTGTACGCCGAAGATGACCAGAACTTCCCAAAGACCGCCGACAATGATACCTGCAACGATCGGGCTTAAACCATAAAGGAAGTTATATGCGTCACCGATAGCACCGCCAACAGCATTTCCTACGGGTCCGATCACAAGAAGTGTAAGAGGTACTGTAATTGCAATAGTAAGCATTGCCGAGAAGAGATTTCGGATAACCAGCGGCAGCACTTTATCAAAGAACTTCTGAATGTATGAAGCAGCCCAGACTGCAAGGATTATCGGAATAACGGAGGATGTGTAGCTTAACAGCTGAACCGGTATCCCAAGGAAGGAAATGCTTGCTCCCGAATTTACCATAGCAATATAATCGGGACTTACAAGAGCACAGGCAATCACAACTGCAATGTAAGTGTTCATTCCGAATTTCTTGGCAGCTGTTATTGAAATGAGAACAGGCAGGAATGTGAATGCTGTCCACGAAATAAAGTTAAGTATCTGATAAGTTCCGCCTTCTGTGTTAATTGCACCCAAAGCGACAAGAACGCCAAGGATACCCTGTAAAATACCGCAGGCAGCAAGGGTGTAAAGAAACGGAGCAAAGATACTTGAAATAACATCGATTATTCTGTTAAATACACCGACCTTTTGCTTCGGAGCATCTGCTGCATTTTCATCAACGTGAACAAGCTGTGTCACAAAGTCGTATGCGTCACGGACATGATTTCCGATAACTACCTGAAACTGTCCTCCTGCCTGAACTGCTGTAATAACTCCGGGGATCTTCATAACCTTTTCTTTATTGACAACGGATTCGTCTTTCAGTACAAAACGAAGACGTGTTGCACAATGGGATACATTCACAATGTTGTCATCGCCGCCAAGCTCATTGACGAGCGTTTCGGCTGTTTTTTTATAATCAATAGCCATAAAAAAGCCTCCCTCAAAAAATATCAGAGAACGAAATTGCCGGCATTATCGTTCTGTTTACTGTGGCAGTATCAGACCTTATCCGTGTCTGCCTTACAATGTCATTATACTTTATATTTTGAGGTGTGTCTATATATTCTGACCATTCAGGAACAATTGCAGCTGAAAGAAAAATGTTTCAGCTTTGAAACACCTTGTTTCAGGAAATCATCTTTCCGAGCGTTTCCAGAAGATAAATTACCGGCACCTGAGTAGTTATATTATACTCATTATGAGTCGAAGATTCCGTTACATAGTAGGAAATATTATAATCGGACATCTTTGCCAACAGACAATCACTTTTATTGGTTATGCTCACAAGTTTACAGCCGTGAAACTTAAGCTTTTCAGCAAGATTCACCGTTTCAGGCGTTTCTCCGGAAACAGAAAGAGCGATAACAACAGTGTTTTCCATTTCTTTACCCACGGGAAAATACGGATCTTCTATATGCATACTGAATTTATCCAAGTTTGAAAAATATCTTGCCCCGTATTTGGCAAGACAGCCTGACGTTCCTATCCCTATAAATATCAGCTGTTTTGAAAAGCTGATTGCATTTGCGGCAGCAGATAGCTTTTTTTCAAATTCAGGGTTTGATACATTCTGAAAAAAGTTTGTTATTTCATCAATGCCGTTTCTCGGTTGTTTTTTACGTTCCTCCGAGAGATATATTTTGAATTTTGTGCGGAATTCGGAATATCCGTCGCAGCCGTTTTTCTTGCAGAATCTTACGATTGCAGAAGTAGAAACGTGAGCAGCCTCCGCAAGTTCCCTGATCGTCATATATTTTACTTCCTGCTTATGCTCGTTTATATATTGATATATTACCATCTCAAGGTCATTGAAGTTCTGTATCACTTCGTAGCTGAACATAACCTTCACCTCCGAAAATTGTTCACAAGTATAGTATTTTAAGCGATAGCTTGCGCAAGTCTTTTGCAAAATACATATTTGACTTTTTAGTGATAAGTATCAATAAGACAAAAGTATTATAACCGTTTTCAAATCGAAAGTTTGATTTTAAAAATATCGCCCACGACTATGGGTGTGGGCGATTATATACTAATTATAGTCAAAATCATTTATTTTAACTCTTCGAATTTCCTTCGGACAGCCTCCGAAGCGGCAGCAGGCTCGGAAATGCTTTTTACCGCAGTTTCCATAGGACAAAATCCCGTCCCTGCACGGTTTCGTATAGCATCGGCAAGGTTGTCATATTCAACAGCGATCCCGTTTTCGGTCAGGACTTGTTTTGCAGGTTCGCTTATCACACCGGCATACACCGCTTTTACACCGAGGATAACGTACAAAAACGCCGCCGCTTTTCCTACCACCTTATCTG
>JBJEQL010000342.1:0-7244 GCA_051881735.1 Oscillospiraceae bacterium | reverse complement strand
CTGCAGAATATCGGTGACCTGAGACCACACATCGTCAAAGTAGATCGTAATTTTAACTCGCAAACGGCATCGTTTCAAGCTTTGTAACAGGCTTCTCAGCAGCTTTCCTCAACACGCTCTTCTTTATGACAGCGCTTATGCTGTTGTTTGGCAGAACCGATCTGATAATGGAAATGCGCGGAGAAATGAACATTCTCGCATTTATGTGTGCATTTGTAGGAGTTAACGCCGTTTTTGAAATGGTAGCTTCAACAATAATCACCGGCGCAGTTGGAACAGCCTTGCTCAAAGCAAAGCTCATCCCGAATTTTAATTCAGCCGAAGTATAAGGAGCATTACTATGATCTTAGCAATTGATGTTGGAAATACAAATATCGTTATCGGATGCTGCGAGGATGGCAAGATCGCATTTTCCGAAAGGATCTCCACCTTGCGAGAGAACACCGCACTCGAATATGCTATCTCCTTTAAAACAATTCTTGAACTTTACAATATCAAGCAGAGCGATATAAACGGCGCAATTATTTCATCTGTTGTTCCATCAGTAACTTCAACAATAAAGCAGGCGATCAAAAAAATAACTGATATCGACGCTAAGGTTGTCGGCCCCGGAACAAAAACCGGACTTAATATCGTTATCGATAATCCTGCACAGCTTGGCAGCGACCTCGTTGTTGACGCAGTTGCAGGAATATCCGAATATCCGCTTCCGCTTATTATCTTTGATATGGGAACCGCAACAACAGCCGCTGTCATCGACAGCAACGGCTGCTACCTTGGAGGAATGATCATCCCGGGCGTTAACGTTTCACTCAATGCCCTGACAGCAGGAACATCACAGCTTCCGAAGATAAACCTTGAACCGCCGAAAAAGATCATCGGCAGAAATACGATCGACTGTATGAAAAGCGGTATCATATTCGGACAGGCTTCAATGATAGACGGTATCATCGACCGATTTGAAGAAGAGCTTGGAAAAAAGTGTACCGTAATAGCCACAGGCGGACTTTCGGGATGCATTATCCCCTATTGTAAGCGAAAGGTCATTCACGATAAAGACCTGCTCTTAAAAGGACTTATAAAGATATACGAAAAGAATAGATCCAATGCGTAATTATTGCTTAGCAACTTTGCGAAGCGGCAACCGATCCAGCTGGGTCAGCTGGACCGGTTGCCGCTTCGCGGTTAACGATAATTGTTAACTGATAAATTCGCATTACGCATTATTCCACCTGTTTATTTCTTCGCAAAGTGGCTTGAAATAATATAATAGAACGGAATGATCGCAAATATCAATACATTCTTTGCTTCAAATCCAAAATAGAAGGAGATGAAAAACAACGCAGTAACTATGATCGGCACGCTTCCGTCAAAAAAGTTTTTTACGGATTTTCCAAATGACTTTTTCCCATCCAGCCAGCTGAAAAAGTTATGTGCAAAGATATAATATATCGGTATCAATCCAAAAAGGAACAAAGTAGATACCCATTCGCCGACTGTCATACCGATCGCAAGATAAAAGAATACTATCAGTATCGGCAGGCTGCCGTCAAGGAATTCTTTAAGCGCATGGAGAGGGTCGATTTTGTGATATTTGAGCTTTTTAAAACTGTCTGAAAGGATATAATAGATCGGTATCAACAAGAACACAAGCCATGTGTATTTTGCCGTCCAGCTTGCATAGAACACCGTGAAAAGGAAAAATCCTGTGACTAAAAACGGACACAACTTATCAAGAAGTGTTGCAGGATACTTTTCCTTGTTCTGTTCATGTTCCTGTTTACGCTCTTCATGTCTGCGCTGACGTTCCTCATGGTTATGCTCATTATTGCTTTCAAAAGTTTTTTCGACGCTTGCTTCGATATCCTTGCCCATTTGGTTCATGTCTTTTTCAAGATTTTCACCGAAGGTTTTCATGCGCTCGCCGAAATCCTTGAAGTTTTTCTCAAAAGCGTCTGCATAGGATTTTCCGTTGTCGCTGCCATTCTGCGGAGCGTTTGCTTTTCCCTCACGGATAGATGCGGCTGTGGTATCGATCGCATCACCGATTGCGCCTGCAACGTTTTTCACAATATTTCCTGCAACAGAACCTTGACCGGACTTTTCTCCCGTTTCTGTTCCATTTGCGGATTTTTCCGATGTTTCCGCTTTATTTGCGGTATTTTCATTTGCAGTATTTGCGCCGGAAGGATATTTTTCGCCTTCGTTTGAGGAAACGTGTTTAGGATGTCCCTCGGGATATATCTCTCCGTCGTCGGATTCGGTCGTATAATAATCTTTGGAAAGGGAAATTCCCTCGCTGTTTGGTGAGGGGACACTCTCGGTATTGAGCAGTTCATCGAGAGTAACTCCGTAAAGCTTTGCAAGAAGAATTAAATTATCAGTATCGGGTGAAGCTTCGGCACGTTCCCATTTTGAAACAGCCTGACGGGAAATTCCTATCTTTTCCGCAAGCTCTTCCTGGGAATAGCCGTTTTTCTTTCGTAAATTCTGCAGCCTGTTAGCTGTTTCAACGTTCATGTCGGCACTCCTTAATGTAAAAAATTATAATGGTATAAACGAAAAAGTGTCAAGCAAAAATCTTTTTCGTCCCTGATAATAATATATCACATTGTGAAAATATTAGCAATACATTCAAGTTTGCATTTTGAAAAAATGTGAAAAAGTCTGTCAACTATTGGTTGCAGTGACGCAGATGCGTTGTTTGCGGACATCAATCAAGGTTGATTTTCTTTTTGAGGATATAAACGGAAATGATAAAGAGTGCTGAAAAAAGAATCAGATTTGCAATAAATGACGGAATATAGCTTCCCTCGTTAAGCTTTGCGAGTTCTCCTATTACTCTTTGAAAGCTTTCGTTTGACGAAAAGTAGTTCGGATTTTCCGTAAAGATACCTGAAATCTTAGAATTGACATTTGATTTTCCAAGCAAAAAATAGATTATCGCTGTCAATATCTGACTGATTATGCATAATCCTACATATCCGCCGATACCTGCGGCAATTCTGTGCGAACGGAAAAGATATCCGAAATTGATAGTGAATATCAGAGTGAGCATCATTGTCAGCGGTGTGAAGATCATATATCCAAATGAATTTAACGCAAATAATCGGTCATAGTTCCATATATAAACGAACGGAGTAAGAAAGCCTTCCCAGAACGCAAATCCTCCGGCGGCAATTATCAGCGCAAGAAAATCAACTGCGATAATGAGAACAGTCCAAATGAAGGTAGTCAGAATGCTTGAAAAGATATGTAGTGACGGATTAACGGGCAGCGTGTTCATAAGATAACCCTCGTCCGAATACATTTTTTTCTGATAGCGTACAGTAGATATGATAATAGTCATAAGCAGAGCAACGCCGCAGAGCAGCATAAGTGCAGCTCCCAGAAACTCAAAAAGGAACTTCCAGTCGCTGTCGTCGCTGAGATCGCCGAACTTTATATCAGCAAGTCTTACTGCAAACGCGAGCAGAAAGATAACAGCGGCGGTTATCATATACTTTTTATAATCTGCACGGATATCGTATTTTATGAGTTTTATCAGCATTTGTACACCTCCCTGAAAAGTTCGTCAACGGATTTTCCGTATTCTTCCCTTATCTCGTCAATTTCCTTGTGAAGATACAGTTCGCCGTTTTTGATGAAGATCGCTTCGTCAAGGAGATTTTCAATATCGCTGATGAGATGCGTTGAGATAATAACAGTTGAGTTTTCATTATAGTTGCTGATTATGGTCTTTATGATAAAATCTCTTGCCGCAGGGTCAATGCCGCCCATTGGCTCATCAAGCAGATAAAGCTCCGCCTGACGGCTCATAACAAGGATAAGCTGTATCTTTTCTCGCATACCCTTTGACATTGAGCGTATTCTGTTCTTGGGGTTTATGCCAAGGTCGGAAACCATCTTCTCTGCGGTTTCGACAGAAAAATCCTTGTAGAAATCCGAAAATAAGCTGATAGTTTCTTTTACAGTAAAATCGGGATTGAGATATGTTCTTTCGGGAAGATAGGAAATGATCTTCTTTGTTTCTATCCCGATAGGCTTTCCGTCAATTGTTATCTCTCCATACATCGGAGTGAGCAGTCCTGCAAGAAGCTTGATGAAAGTAGTTTTTCCGCTTCCGTTCGAACCTAAAAGTCCGATTATCCTGCCCCTGCCGATAGAAATGCTGAAATCGTACAGAGCGACCTTGTTTCCGTATTTTTTCGTTATATTTTTGCACTCGACAAGCGAGCTTGCTTCACTGCACATTAGTTTTCTCCCTTTCCGTCTGTTTCTGTGAAATCACGAAGCGCTTCAAGCGCCGCTTCCTTGGAAAAACCGAGTTCCCCCATTTTATTCAGGAAATACTCCATGTGTCCTGTCGCCAGGTTTTTTCGCAGCGCAGTTATCTTTTCGGCGTCATCGGTGATATATCTGCCGGATGTTCGCTGTGAATAGAGCAGACCGTCACGTTCAAGCTCGGAAAGCGCTTTCTGCATTGTATTCGGATTGACCTCCGCTTCCGCAGCAAGCTCACGGACGGGCAGCAGCTTGTCGCCTGCCTTATATTCGCCGACAGCGATAGAAAGCATTATATGATCCATTATCTGGAGATAGATAGGGGTGTTATTATTAAAATTCCATGGCATCTATCCTCGGGAAAAGACCGTAGAACGGCGTTCCCTTTGTCAGCTCCTTTTCTGTAAATTTTTGTACTAACAAGATAATACAATTATACGCCATACTTTTTCATTTGTCAAGGGTTTTGACAAATACTTATTAAAGTGATATAATAAAAAAATATGAAGAGTGGAAAGAGGAATTGATCGTACTTATTTTTGGCAGGTTTGTCGGATGATATAATAAAACTATTGAGATTTTGGGGGATATGTTATGGCGATTTCAATCATAAAAGCCGTTTTCGACAGCCATATAAAAGAAGTTTGGAATGTTGTTACATCGCTTGAAAACTATCAATGGCGCAGCGATCTGAGCAAAATTGAGGTTATAAGCGACAATCGATTTATAGAGTACACAAAAGACGGATATGCGACTACCTTTACAATTACAATTACGAAGCCGTTTGAACGCTGGGAATTTGATATGGAAAACAGCAATATGAAGGGGCATTGGGTTGGCGTTTTCTTGTATCAAAACGGTCAGACCGAAATTGAATTTACAGAGAATGTTACAGCAAAGAAGTTTTTTATGAAGCCATTCGTTAAAGCTTTTTTAAAAAAGCAGCAAGAGCTTTATGTATCCGATTTAAAAAGAGCTTTAAGCGCTGAGAGCGGAAAGTGAAGATAAGTGTTACGGTCTGATAATTTCATCAAACTCGTCAATAAGTACATTTCAAGCATCTATCCCAAAATCACCGAAAAGAGATAATAAAAATGAACGTTTATGACGCAATGAATTATATAAACAGCTTTTCAAAGCTCGGAAAGCCTGTGGAGAATCTTTCACGCTTTCAAAGAATAATGGACGCCCTTGGAAATCCGCAGGACAGCCTTAAATTTGTCCATGTTGCAGGAACAAACGGAAAAGGCTCGACTGTGCGTATGATATCGGGTGCTCTTGCAAACGCAGGCTACAAAGTCGGCGAATTTACTTCGCCGTATATAAAAGTATATAATGACCGCATACGCATAAACGGACGGAACATTTCCGATGAGGAGCTTTCGGCGGTCGTTTCCGAGATACGTCCGATAATTGATGATTTAAGCGTGGACTGCTCGCAGTTCGAGATATCAACGGCAATAGCGTTCGTATATTATGCCGCCCAAAAATGTGATATTGTAGTGCTTGAAGCAGGGCTTGGCGGTCTGCTCGACTGCACTAATATAATAAAAAATCCGATAGTATCGGTAATAACGTCAATTTCACTCGACCACACAAAAATTTTAGGCGATACGATAGAAAAAATCGCACGTCAGAAAGCCGGAATAATCAAGAACGGCTGTCCGATAGTGCTTGCTTGTAACCAAAAGCGTGAAGCAGAGATAGTTATTCACGGAAATGCTGCAGAAAAGCTTGCGGATTTTGTTTCTCCCGACCTTGACAAGCTTAAGATCGACTTCTGCAATGAAACCGGAAACAGGTTCCGCTATGGCGGCAGAGTATACGAAACCAAAATGATTGGCCGACATCAGATAGACAACGCTCTGACAGCGATCGAAACCTGTGAAGTCCTTCGCAGAAACGGATTCAGGGCGCTGACCTACGGCAAGGTCTGTAAGGGAATAAAAGAGGCCGTTGTGCCGTCACGCTGTCAAATACTCCGTGCGGACAATCCGCTTGTAATAATCGACGGAGCGCACAATCCCGACGGTATGAGGTCACTTGCGGATTTTGTCCGCACCGTTGACCGTGAACCTAAGATAATGGTTTGCGGAATGATGGAAGATAAGGACTGGCAGACCGCAATAGGATTTATGACAAGATATATTGATTACGGAATATGCGTTGACGGATTTGCGCCGAGGACGGTTTTTGCACCAAAGCTTGCGGATATGTTCCGCAGCGCCGCCGTTATGAACCTGAAGGACGCAGTTCCCCGAGCAATGGCGCTTGCAGGAGATAAGGGAATGGTAATAATAGCAGGTTCGCTTTATCTTGCGTCTGCATTTCAGAAGATCTTGGAGTAAAAGGTAAATGAAGAAGGAAACCTATGAAAAAATGACAGGTGTGCTGCGAAAAAACGTGCGTACAGCCAAGCTTTTGGGAACGCTTAATAAAGTGCTGACTTATATTATTTTTGCAGCGTATCCGACAATGCTTGTGTATTTGTTTTTTGTGAAAAGGGAGCTTTTGCTTAGAGCGGTTATAGTCCCTGCGGTAAGCTTCGTACTGCTCAGCATTTTTCGCAGAGCGGTGAATTTTCAGCGTCCATACGAGGTTTTCGGGATACCGCCTGTAATACCGAAAAAGACCAAGGGTAAATCCTTCCCGAGCCGCCATGTTTTCAGCGTCGCACTTATAGGAACGACAGCCTTGTATGCGCTTGAAAGTCCGATTTGGGGTGCTGTGATAATTGTTATTGCGGTGCTTATGGCATTTCTGCGTGTCTTTACGGGAGTGCATTTCCCACGGGACGTTATTGCAGGATTTCTGTGCGGTATAATAATGGGTGCGATAGGATTTTGGATAATATAAAATGCTGCAAAACAGTAAAGCTGACCAGCCGCTTGGCTTTACTGTTTTGCAGTTTATACTAATTCCAAATCGTTCTATAGACAAAGCCGACAGATAGAATAATC
>JBJEQL010000341.1:0-7306 GCA_051881735.1 Oscillospiraceae bacterium | reverse complement strand
AAAGGGAAATGAAGTCATTCGTTATAACAGTCATAAAGAACAATGAACCTGATCTTAAGGATATTGATGATATAAGCGATCGTGAAGCCCTTGCGCAGGTTGGGATAATAATGATGTCCGAAGTTTTCGAGTTTTGTGGGAATGTTCGGATAAATTTTGAAGGAGGAACGGTCGATTATTCTCCTATCAAGAATGGAGTTTGCGTTTTGGATGAAAGCGTTTCGGAAATTGAAAGTATCGATATTTTTGATACGGACAGGATCATATTTATCGAGAACAAGACGAATTATTCCGAATATTGCCTTAACAGCAGGACAGAGCGAGAGCTTGTAGTGTATCACGGTGGCTTTTACAGTCCAAAACGCGGTGAATTCTTCCGCAAGCTTTGTGACGGCAAAGATATTAGAGCATATTTGTGGAGTGACATTGATTATGGCGGATTCAGAATGTATATACGTTTGAAAAAGAACATTGTTCCTTCACTTGAACCGTTGAATATGGATATTGATTCGTTTGAACGCTATAAAGAAAAGGGACTGAAAAGAGATGAAAAATACATAATAACGCTTCAAAAGCTGACAGAAGAACCCGATTATTCTGTTTTTTACGATGTTATTGCAGCTATTTCCGATTCAAAAGTTACAGTTGAGCAGGAAAGCTTTTTGGAGAATGAATTAATGCTTAACTGATTTGTTTCAGAATCAATTATTGTTGTGCTTGGAACTTTTATAAAATTAAGCAAACTTTTTTCATATACAAATGTGCGTTACTATTACAAATACAAATTGAAAATATCCCCTAAATATTGCACACGCATTTCAGATATGATATAATGTAGAAAAGTGTCGAATACCAATTGACATAAACAATACTTTTGGAGGGGTAAAAATGGATAATATCGTTTTGGTCGGCGGACATATAAACGCTTCGATAAACTTTGCTATGCAGCAGAATTATGTTCCGATTATCAGATTTCTGACAGTCAACAACGAATCGGACGAAGTGCTTGAAAACATTGATCTGATAATCAGCTTTGAGCCTGAATTTGCTAAAGAATTCAGATACCATATTGACAGTATCCCTGCGCATGAATCTGTCGAGATTTCTCCTGTCAGAATAAATACAAATACTGATTTTCTGTTTTCTCTCACAGAAAAAATGGTAGGAAACATAATCGTTGATGTTATGCGCGGTGAAGAAAAGCTATTTACATATCAGGATCAGGTCGAACTGCTTGCATACGATCAATGGAGCGGTCTGACGATCATGCCTGAGATAATTGCTGCTTTTGTAACGCCAAATCATCCGTCTGTTTCGGCAATTATCCATGAAGCTTCAATGTTCCTGAAAAAATGGAAGGGAACTCCCTCCTTCACAGGCTATCAGACAAACAACCCCAACAATGTCAAGCTGCAGATGGCAGCGATATATGCCGCACTTGTACAGCAAAAAATAATATACAACAATCCCCCCGCAAGCTATGAGATAGTCGGACAGAGGATCCGTCTTCCCCGTGTTGTGCTGGAACAGAAAATGGGTACCTGTCTTGACCTTGCGGTGCTTTATGCATCCTGCCTTGAAGCTGTCGGACTTAATCCTTTGTTATTCTTTATAAAGGGTCACGCATTCTGCGGATGCTGGCTGGAGAGCAATACCTTTGCAGACTGTTGTACCGATGATGTTTCCGCTGTTGAGAAGCGTATAGTAGCAGACGCAGAGGAAATGCTTCTTGTTGAATGTACCAATTTTGTTGACGGAGGAGAACCTGATTTTGATCGTGCGTTGAAGCACGGAAAAGACCATCTAATTAACCTTTCCGACTTTATCTGTGTTATTGATATACAGCGCAGCAGAGGCAGCGGTATAAGACCAATGCCCCAAAGCCCCGGGTCGTCATTTTCGGGAATTAAGCTGACAGAAGATGAGGAAAAGTCTAAAGAAACTTTAGCTCCCTCCGAACTTAACAGCTCTCTGCTGGGAAAAGTTGCAGAAGGTACAGATCAGCCGATAACAAAAATAAGGATATGGGAACGAAAGCTTCTCGATTTCAGTCTGCGTAATTCGCTTTTAAATTTCCGTATCACAAAAAATACAATGCAGCTTATGACCGCAGACCTTGGAAAGCTTGAAGACGAGCTTGCAAGTGGGAATGATTTTCGCATTATGGAAATACCGTCGGAATGGACTCTGTCTGCACGGGATGCGAAGATATTTGCTATTGAAAATGAAAAGGATCTTATCACAAGCATAGCGGAAGCTGAGTTTAAAAGTAAACGAATAAGAACCTTTTTAGGTGAGAGAGATCTCGATGCCGCATTGAAAAATATCTATCGTTCTGCCAAGGTCAGCATGGAGGAAAACGGCAGCAACTCTCTCTTCCTTGCTCTCGGACTACTCCGCTGGTTTGAAAGCGATCTTTCCGAGAAGCCAAGATATGCGCCTATCGTTCTTATTCCTATTGACATTGTACGAAATACACGAAACAAAGGATATGTTATCAGAAGCCGTCAGGAAGATACCCAGATAAATGTTACGCTCCTTGAATATCTGCGCCAGGATCACGGAATAAATATTACAGGACTTGACCCGCTGCCCCTGGACGAGCATGGTATTGACCTGCCGCTGGTTTTCAACACGATTCGTCAGGCTGTAATGGGCAAAAAACGCTGGAATATCGAAGAATATTCATTTATCGGTCTTTTCTCGTTCAGCCAGTTCGTTATGTGGAATGACCTACGCAATCGTTCGGAGGAGTTGAAGCAAAATAAGGTAGTTTCAAGCCTTATCGAAGGCTCTCTTACCTATACTCCCGATGATGTTGAAGTTGATCCCGAAAATATTGAATCATCGCCTGACCTTGATAATATGGCTGTTCCTATGAGTGCTGATTCATCTCAGCTTGCTGCAATTGCCGCAGCAGGTAAAGGACAGAGTTTTGTTCTTCACGGCCCTCCGGGAACGGGTAAATCCCAGACCATCACCAATATGATAGCAAATGCGCTTTATAACGGAAAAAACGTACTTTTTGTAGCAGAAAAAATGGCTGCGCTCAACGTTGTTCAGAAGCGTCTTGAAAATATAGGTCTTGATCCGTTCTGCCTTGAACTGCACTCAAATAAAACGAACAAATCCTCCGTACTTGCCGAACTCAACAAGGCTCTTGAAGTCGGCAGAATAAAATCTCCCGATGAATATTCTGCCGAAGCTACCAAGCTTAAAGAACAGAAAAAGAAGCTCAATGAAACTGTTTCAGCACTTCATGAAAAGCGCAGCTGCGGTATAACGCTCTTTGAAGCAATTTCCGCATACGAGAGAAATGCATCAGAGCAGGGCAAAATATCATTTTCTCAAGAGCTTTTTGCTTCACTTACAAAAGAAAAGCTTGATCTTTACAATGAGCTTGTACACAAATATTCCGTTGCAATAGCCGAAACAGGTAGCTTTTCTGAATTTCCGCTAAATGATATTGGTATCACATCCTATTCGATCGAAATGCGCGATAACTTCCGCAAAACAGCAGGCGAGCTTGCCGAAAATGCAGCCTTGTCGGTACAGAACGCCCGTAAGCTTGCAGACGCATACGGTTACAGCGGCGCTTTGGACAAAAAAGCTGTTGAAATGCTTGTGAAAATATATGAATCCTGTCGCTCGGAGGGAGAAATTCTGCCCGATATGCTTTCAGCTTCACACTATGACATGGTTTTGCAAAAAATAAAAGAAACTCTCGCTGTCGGAAAGGAATACAGCTCACTTTGCACGGAAATATCGGATAAATTTGAAAAGAGCATACTTGATTATCCTGCTGCCGAGGCAAAAATGCGCCGAAAGCAGGCTGAATCCTCGTGGTTCCTTCCAAAAGCATTGGGACTCGGAAAGCTTGTGAAGGAATTGAAGCTCCATGCCAAGGAGCCGTCATCGGTGAAAAAGACCGACCTTGCTGAGATCCTCGATAAATTATGCATTATCAGCGAAAAGAAGGATATTTTGCGCAACGTTCCTTCAGACATCACTTCTATGTTCACAGGCTTATATATGAACGAGCAGACCGACTGGAGCGCACTCTAAAAAGCTGTAATAAAAACCGATTCTGTCATGAATGCAATAAAAGTGAAAAGTGATGCTGTTCCTGCAGATATTGCCAAGAAGCTCGGAACAGCTGACTGTGATACGGAGGGACAAGCCCTTGTATCATATTTTGATAAGCTTGATTTGTTCAGAAAAGAATTCTGCACAGATATGAGTTCTGTTGAAAACGAAGCAGACTGGCTCAACGCTTCGTCTGCAAAACTCCGTATATATGCCGATAATGCGGATAAGCTCCGATATGCTGCCGAATTCAACAGCGCTGACAATGAACTTGCAGCAAATGATCTCTCCTGCATAAGCGAAAGCTACCGCTGCGGAAGGATAAACGCTGATAATATTGAAGCGGCTTATTCCTGCTGTCTGAATTATCAGCTTGCACTTTCCATAATTCACAGCGATGTCCGTCTTAAGGAATTCAGCAGCAACAGCTGTAATGATCTTATTGTTCAATTCAGGGACACCATAGACAAATTCTCACGCCTTACAATGCAGGAGCTTGCCGCTCGGCTTTCCGCAAAGGTCCCCACATCAGGTACGGCAAGCGCCGCTAACTCCGAAATGGGCATACTTAAACGTGCGATAAAGAGCAACGGCAGAATGATGTCGCTTCGCAGCCTTTTTGACAAGATACCCAATCTTCTGCGCAAGCTCTGTCCGTGTATGCTTATGAGTCCCATATCCGTTGCACAGTATATTGACCCCTCGTTCCCGAAATTCGACCTTGTTATCTTCGACGAAGCCTCGCAGCTCCCAACGGCAGAAGCAGTAGGTACTATTGCAAGAGGCGAAAATGTTGTTATCGTAGGCGACCCAAAACAGCTTCCTCCCACAAACTTCTTCTCCTCCAACAGAATAGATGAGGAAAACAGTGAAAAGGAAGACCTTGAAAGCCTTCTTGACGACTGTCTTGCTATTTCGATGCCCCAGCGGTATCTGAAATGGCACTACCGTTCACGTCACGAAAGCCTTATTTCATACAGCAATATGAAGTATTACGATAATAAGCTTCTGACCTTCCCGTCACATAACGACCTTGTTTCCGAAGTTAGCATTGTTCATCCCGAAGGCTTTTATGATAAGGGTAAGACCAAGCATAACAAGGCGGAAGCCAAAGCAGTTGTTGCGGAGATAATCCGCCGTTTGAGCGATGAAAACCTGCGCAATGACAGCATAGGTGTTGTAACCTTCAGTTCCGTTCAGCAGAATCTTATTGATGATATGCTTTGTGAGGAATGGGCAAAGCATCCCGAGCTTGAGGAATTCGATCAGAAGTCTGTCGAACCTATATTTATCAAAAACCTTGAAAATGTTCAGGGTGATGAGCGTGATGTTATTCTCTTCTCGGTGGGCTATGGTCCCGATGAAAACGGAAATGTTTCAATGAATTTCGGTCCCCTTAATCGTGACGGCGGCTGGCGCAGGCTTAATGTTGCTATTTCAAGAGCAAGAAAGTCCATGATAGTTTACTCTGTGCTTCGCCCCGAGCAGATCGACCTGTCAAGAACACGTTCCGAAGGCGTTGCAGGACTGAAAGGTTTCCTTGAATTTGCAGAAAAAGGCAAGCTCGCGGTTATACAGCGTACATCATCGGACAGTATTGCAGACAGCACGATCACCGAATGTATCGCTGAAGCGATACGCAATATGGGATATAAGGTCAAGTGCAGTATTGGCTGTTCCGAATTCAAGGTTGACATCGGTATCATCGACCCCGATAACGATAATGAGTATCTGCTTGGAATTCTCCTTGACGGTCAAAATAGTCTTAACAGCTCAACCGTTCAGGATAGATTTGTTTTGCAGCCAAGCGTTCTGAAAGGTCTTGGATGGAATATAATCAGAATATGGACTCTCGACTGGCTTGATGATAAAGAACGTGTCCTTAAGACTATAAAAACTGCGATAGAAAATGCTCCGAAGCAGGAAAACACAAAGCCGGAAGCAGTAAAACCTGCAGTATTTGCTGCAGCCGATTTTGAAAAGGAAGACGCTTCAAAGCTTATTTCCACAGTCTGCAAACCTTATGTAAGCGCCACTGTTGATACAATGGGAACTTCCGATGAATTCTATCTTTCGCAGAACAAATGGAAGATCAAGAAGCTTGCGGAAAAGATAATTTCAGCCGAAGCACCTATCAGCCGCAAACTGCTTATGAAAAAAGTTCTGAACGCATGGTCAATAACAAGAGGCGGTTCAAAGGTCGAAAGCATCTTCCTTGATGCCATGAATACAATACCTACAAATAATTCGACCGATGAAGATCGGATATATATCTGGAAGAAAGATCAGTTGCCCGAACAATATGAGATTTATCGTGTTGACAGCGAAGAAACGAACAAGCGCAGCATTGACGATATTTCTTCTTACGAGATACTCAATGCAGTTACGGAAGTTCTCTGCGAGCAGATCAGTCTTTCGGAAACCGATCTTATAAAGGAAACCGCAAAGAAGTTCGGATATTCAAGAACAGGCGGAGTTATTGAAAATACCGTGAAATTTGCAATTCAAAAGGGCGTTTCATTGGGTAGGCTTGTAGTTTCCGACAAGGGAAATATTTCTCTATCGGAATAACTAATACTAAACACCAATAAAAAACGGAAAAAAATCTACGCCGAAATCTAACATAAAGTTGTTTTCAACAGCTACAAGATTGCCGACTTGATTTTTTCTAAATTTTAAATGGTGTTTAGTATAAGAAAAGCAGATCAGACAAATCCGGTACATACAGTTACGATATTTTCGGATAAATTTGGAAATTGAGAATTTTGTAAAATCCACTATTAAATACGGTATAAAGCTTAATCGTGGAAACATCGGGTTTAACGGCAAGTTTTATACATTTCCATATTTTATGACATTCCTTATAAAAAAGTGGCTGAAAGAAAGGCGTTGAGTTTACTTGAAGAGTAGGAATTCTAACATAAAGCAGGTTTGAGCAAGATGTAAACTGCTGACGAGCGTTTCAAGGAAAACATCAACAAACATGGAGAATGTACTGCCGAGTTTTTCCCGAGCAATCAAAGTATACTGCAATTAAAAGCACAAAATGTCGGGAAGTATTTCGGTTAAGCTGATATAATGAATACAGCAGAGGGAAAGGATGTGATGAAATGAACGGTTGGGCAGAGGGAATTCAAAGCGCAGTGCAGTACATAGAGGATAATCTTACGGAAGATTTGCAGATAGAGGATATTGCCGCAAAGGCGTATGTTTCTTCCTT
>JBJEQL010000340.1:0-1910 GCA_051881735.1 Oscillospiraceae bacterium | reverse complement strand
TGAGAATCAGCCTTAACAACTGCGAGTACAGGAGAAAGCTTTTCGAGTGCGAGAGGATACTTGTTAGCGTCTGTGCCGCCGATCTCTACGCAGAGAACCTTAGTTTCCTTAGGGATCGTGATACCTGCCTTTTCAGCGATCTGCCAAGGATACTGGCCAACGACCCAAGGACGTACAGCCATTTTTTCTGTATCGATGATAGTTTCCTGGATCTTCTTAACTTCAGCGGGCTTTGCAAAGTAGCAGCCGTGATACTTCATGAAGCCAACAGCTTCATCGTAAATTTCCTTGTCGATGATAGCAGCCTGCTCAGATGCGCAGATCATACCGTTATCGAAGGACTTGGAAAGGATGAGGTCGTTAACAGCCTGCTTAACGTTTGCAGTCTTTTCAATATAGCAAGGTGTGTTACCGGGGCCAACGCCGAGCGCAGGCTTACCTGCGGAATAAGCAGCCTTGACCATTCCCGGACCGCCTGTTGCAAGGATCGTTGCAACGTCAGGGTGGTTCATGAGAAGGCCTGTTGCTTCGATAGAAGGATATTCGATCCACTGGATGCAGTTTTCGGGAGCGCCTGCCTTGATAGCAGCGTCACGAACGATCTCAGCAGCTCTCTTTGAACACTGCTGTGCGGAGGGGTGGAAGCCGAAGATGATCGGGTTTCTGGTCTTCATACAGATGATAGATTTGAAAAGTGTTGTGGAAGTCGGGTTAGTTGTAGGTGTAACGCCGCAGACAATTCCGAGAGGTTCAGCAACCTCAACGTAGCTTTCATCGATATTGTCTTCGATGATGCCAACAGTCTTTTCGTGCTTGATGGAATGCCAGATATACTCTGTGGAGAAGATATTCTTTGTAACCTTATCTTCGTAGATACCTCTGCCTGTTTCCTCGATAGCCATCTTAGCGAGTTCGCTCTGTGCAGAAAGACCAGCGAGAGCCATAGCCTCAGTGATCTTGTCGACCTGAGCCTGATCAAGCTTCATGAATTCTTCAAGAGCTTTCTTTGCGTTAGCAACAAGTCCGTTGATCATATCAGCGGTTTCAACCTTTGGTGCTTGCGCAGCTGCGGTAGTTTTCTTCTCAGCCATTTCAAATTTCCTCCCGATTTAATTTATTAAAATACTAATTTTGGACACTTATTTCAGGGTCAGCAAACAGATATTCTCCGACCCAATAATATAATACCACATTGTTAAAGTTTTGTCAATATCGATACATTAATTTTTTTTGGAAATATATGAATTATTTTGTAAAGAAGCACACCGCCGGCAAGGTATATCCATACAGAACGCTTTACTCGGTCCGTACGGACAAAACAGAGATCTTATTTTTCGACCGGGTGCCATGTACTATCCTTGTTTACGCTCTATATCCGCTTTGAGCTTTTCAAACACCTCATCGCTGAAGTCATGTTCAAGGCGGCAGGCATTTTCGGCTGCACTTTGCTCGTCAACGCCGATACCGATAAGCCATTTTGTAAGGACAGTATGACGTTCATACACACGTTCAGCCTCGGCTTTTCCTGTTTTTGTCAGGGATATATATCCGTTTTTGTCAACGGTGATGAAGCCTCCCTCTTTTAAAAGTCCGACAGCTCTTGAAACGCTCGGTTTGGAAAGCTCCATTTCACGGGCGATATCGACCGAACGGACATCGTTTTTTCCACTTAAAATGAGTATCGTTTCAAGATAATCTTCTCCCGACCGTCTTAGTTTTGACATAAAAGCACCTCCGAAATAAGGATATGGATCGTATGATCACTTATGCTGTGATACTGAAATTTTTACAGGCTTTGCCTTGGACTGGTTGAATTTCTGTGCGCTGTAAAGTCCCGAATATCCCGAGAGCATATAGCTTATTGCGATAGCAACGGCATAATAAGGCAGACCGTTCATTCCGAAAAGCTC
>JBJEQL010000339.1:0-7330 GCA_051881735.1 Oscillospiraceae bacterium | reverse complement strand
GAGATCATTCTCCAGAAGGATTATATCCGTACTCAGCGTGTTATCACCATGCTCAGCCTAATGCTCAACGATACAGCTTCGAGAATCCACATGGTTTATGATATGATCGCTCTTGACAAGCAGAAGCTGGTCGATCTTTCCGAAAAGATCGAGGGCGAATGCCGTTCGCTTGCACAGGCAATCGAAGAACGCCGTCCGAAGATCGTTCTTAGCGTTACAGAAATGCAGCAGCAAGCTGAACAATGGATGTACGGCTTCTTCTCAAAGCTCCGTGAGGATATCTATGAAGCAAGAAATCAGGGAAATCCCGAGGATGTTGAGAAGCATTTCTATTCATTCCTTGTTGACAAGGTCGGAGAAGCTTACAAAAAGTGTATTGAAATACACGAAAAGGCCCTCAACGATGTCATCGTTGAAATGGGACATGAGCTTTCACGCAAACTCGGACTTGCAAATCTTGCCGAGGAAGCCGCTGCAGGAAAAGGTTCATTCGACAACCTTGTTTTTGTCAGCCAATCGGTTATTAACGCCGCAGGAGCCGATGAAAACGGCAGTTATCCTTCCGAAACGATGAGTTCGTTCAAGAACCTTCTCGGACGCAGACGAACCACAAATATTATCGATACTGCACTTGAAAACTTTGATGATGTTCGTATAAACGCCGTTAAGGATCTGAAGAAAACATATAAAAAGATGGCTGAAAATGCGCTCAAACGTCTTGACAGCCTTTATCAGACTCAGGTTGACGCAAGCAGGGATGCCCTCGCTCAGGCAAAGGAAATGTCCGAAGCAAACAATAACGAAGTTGTTAAGTCTCATCTCGGCAAGGCTGTTGCAGTCCTTGACGAAGCTGCAGATATTCTCAGACAATACTGCTGATATATTACGATCCGTCCTTGATCTTTTCAGGGACGGATTTTTCTTTTCAAAAAAATATGCTATTTTTTCAAAAAATGCTTGACAACTAAAAATAGTTATGATATAATGAATAAGTCGGTTGCGGAGACATACGCTCGACATATATAATATGGAGAGGTGTCCGAGTGGTTTAAGGAGCTGGTCTTGAAAACCAGTGATCCCGCAAGGGACCGTGGGTTCGAATCCCACCCTCTCCGCCATTAATTAACCTGCGGAATTACCCAAGTGGTTAAGGGGCTCCCCTGCTAAGGGAGTAGGTCGGGAAACCGGCGCGAGGGTTCAAATCCCTTGTTCCGCGCCAAGTACGGATAGACTTTTTAGTCTGTCCGTATTTTTTTATCTGCTTTTTTATGTAAGGCACGGTGAACGGAGCGTGGATTTACTATTTTTCTATATGAAGCTATAATGATATCATAAGGAAAGGAGAGAACGTATATGGATCTATGTAAAAACGGAGAGCTTATATGTACCTTAAGAAAATCTAAAGGAATGACACAGAAGCAAGTTGCCGAAAAATTGGGCGTAATGCCCAAAACAGTTTCGAAATGGGAAACGGGACATGGGTTCCCCGATACTTCCCTTTTGTCCGAGCTGGCTGATATCCTCGGAGTTAGCATTGACACACTCTTAGCAGGCAACATGACAACGAATGAAGAAGAAGTCGGAAATTTCAAGAGAGTAAAGTTCTATGTATGCCCTCAATGCGGCAGCTTTATGCACGGCATAGGCGAATGTACGATTTCCTGCTGCGGAAAACAGCTTCATCCTTTAAAAGCTTGCTGCCCGAACGATGAACACGGAATATCGGTCGAGGAAACGGAAAATGAGTACATAGTCACTTTTGCTCATGAAATGATAAGGGAACATTTTATTGCATTTGTTTCGTATGTATCAAACGATAGGGTCATGACCGTAAAGCTATGTCCCGAGCAGGATTCGTCGGTAAGATTCCCAAAGTTTAACGGCGGAAGATTTTATTTTTACTGTAATGATCACGGATTGTTTGAATATGAAATATGCTTCGAAGCAAGCACTTCAGGCTCAAATATAAGCTTGACAGCGTTAATGTCAGCATTTTCAAGAGCGTATGTAAATAAGCACAGCAATTTTAACTTGTTTTGCGATGATTATGCAGAGAAAATGCTGTCGGAAGAAGAATACAATCAACTGGAGAGTTTTATATCAGCCGAATACAGTAATGTGAAAGAATATGTGTACACTAATCTTGCACCGACTCCCCTCGCACGAAGCCGATTCTGCGAAGATGCCTTAAAAACAGCTGTAAAAACAGGCACTCGTCAATATGTTATTCTCGGCTGCGGATTTGACACCTTTTCATTCAGGAATACTGATAAGAATATACGAATATTTGAAATTGACAAGGCAGCTATCATCAGCGACAAGCTTAAACGCATTAATCGTGCAGGACTTACACCGCCGGAAAATGTTCAATATATTGCCGCCGATCTGTCAAATGAAAGCCTTGCAAGTGTTCTGGGAAAAAACGGCTTTGACAGGAACAAAAAGACGTTCTTTTCCTGTCTTGGACTGCTCTATTACCTTACGAATGATGAAATATCCGAACTGTTTGAAAGCATCGCAGAAATTTCTCCTGACGGAAGTACCGTTGCATTTGATTTTCCCGACAGTCACCTTTTCTCGTCAAGCGTTCAAAGGGTAAAAAATATGCTCGCAATGGCGGAGAAAAGTGGTGAACCGATGAAGTCCTGCTTCGGTTACGGAGAGCTTGAAAAAATGCTTGATGCTCACAGTTTTCTGTTATATGAATTTCTGAACCGTGATGAAATACAAGACAGATTTTTTAACGGTTACGGCAGCGAAATGACCGCTTTTGAAAACATAAACTATGCACAGGCGGTTCTTTTTAACCGTCACAGATAAACAATAAACACCCCGAAAAACAAACAGTTTCGGGGTGTTCATTTTATGTCAATGCACAGATTATCGCATTTGAAACAAGGCAGCCGTTTGGAGTAAGCATTAACCGTTCGTTTTCAAGGCGGAGCAGACCGATCTTTTCAAGCTGCTTTGCGATAGGCAGTTTTTCCTTAGAAAGTGCGGAAAGCGGTATTCCCTCTTGTGTTAGGCGAAGCGCAAGCATTATTTTTTCTTCATATTCACCGCCGTTTTCCTCGGTTACTATCTCTTCCTGCAATTCGCTGTTTATAAAGCGTTCAACGGACGGCGGACAAGCTTTTCTCACGCCGTCAATATATGAATGTGCTGACGGTCCTATGCCGTAATACTCTTCACAGCGCCAGTATTTGAGGTTATGCCGTGATTCAAAGCCTTTATGTGCAAAATTTGATATTTCATACTGGGCAAAGCCGTTTTCTTCCAACATTTGCACAGCTTCAAGATACATATCCGCAGTTTCGTCCTCATCGGGGATAAGGCTGCGGATAGTTTTGCTTTTACCGTAGGCTGTTCCCTCTTCGATTTTCAGCATATACGCTGAAACGTGGCAGATTGGGAGCTTCACAAGCTTTTCAATCGTTTCGGCAAGTGTTTCTTTCGTCTGATAAACTGTTGCAAGCATAAGATCTGCGGAAATATTGCGAAATCCTGCTTTATATGCAGAATTAACGGCTTTCATGGCAATTTCTGCGTCATGAAGCCTGCCGAGGGCAGAAAGTTCCTTATCCGAAAGCGACTGTACGCCGAACGAAATTCGGTTCACGCCTGCCGAAAATATATCCGCAAGGTATTTTTCATCGACCGAATTTGGATTACACTCCATTGTTATCTCCGAATCGGGGGCAATATCCACCGCCGAAAGCATGGAATATATCTGCTTCGCCGAGAGCAGCGAAGGTGTTCCGCCGCCGAAATAGACGGTATCCGCTTTGACGTTTCGGGCTTTGATATTACGGACAACCGCCGCTGTATAATCGTCTGCAAGCTTTGTATCCGTGACCGAATAGAAATCACAGTACGGACATTTTCTGACGCAGAACGGAACATGGATATAAAGTCCTTTATACACTTGTCTGATTTGCTCCTTTCCTGCAAAACAAAAGGGCAGCCGAAGCTGCCCCGAATTTTATTCGTCATCCATTTTGAGTACAGCCATAAATGCTTCCTGCGGAACCTCAACAGTTCCGAGCTGGCGCATACGCTTTTTACCCTCTTTCTGCTTTTCAAGCAGCTTTTTCTTTCGTGTGATATCACCGCCGTAACATTTTGCAAGTACGTCCTTACGCATTGCCTTAACGGTTTCTCTTGCGATGATCTTTCCGCCGACAGCAGCCTGAATCGGAATTTCAAAAAGCTGACGAGGAATATTATCTTTAAGGCGTTCAGCTATCTTTCTTGCACGTTTATATGCGTTATCCGCATGAACAATGAACGAAAGCGCATCGACAATATCGCCGTTGAGCATGATATCAAGCTTGACAAGCTTGGACGGAACATATCCGAGCATTTCATAGTCAAACGAAGCGTAACCCTTTGTGCGTGATTTCAGCGCATCGAAAAAGTCATAGATTATTTCGTTGAGCGGAAGCTCATAATGCAGCTCGACACGGGTCGCATCGAGATATTTCATATCCTTGAACACACCGCGGCGTTCCTGACAAAGCTCCATTATATTTCCGACATAATCGGACGGAGTTAAAATAGAAGCCTTTACCATAGGCTCTTCTGCAGACTGGATATTTGCAGGATCGGGGTAGTTCGTAGGGTTATCAATATAAACCGTTTCACCGCTTGTAAGGTTTACCTTATAGATAACCGAAGGCGCCGTCGTGATAAGATCAAGATTATACTCACGTTCAAGGCGTTCCTGAATAATCTCCATGTGAAGAAGTCCGAGGAATCCGCAGCGGAAACCGAATCCGAGTGCAACGGAAGTTTCAGGCTGGAATGAAAGAGAAGCATCATTAAGCTGGAGTTTTTCAAGTGCGTCACGAAGGTCGCCGTATTTTGCACCATCTGCAGGATAGATACCGCTGAATACCATCGGATTAACTTCACGGTAGCCCGGTAGTGCGTTTTCGCACGGATCATCGGCATCTGTTACAGTATCGCCGACCTTTGTATCGCCGATAGATTTGATCGAAGCTGTAATGTATCCAACTTCGCCTGCTTTGAGCGTTCCGGCGTTAACGTGGTCAACTGCTCCCATATAACCTGTTTCAACAACGTCAAATTCAGCGCCGGTAGCCATAAGACGAATTCTCTGACCGATCTTTACCTCACCGTCAATAACTCTGACATAAATGATAACACCCTTGTAGCTGTCATAGAAGCAGTCGAAGATAAGCGCTTTAAGCGGTGCATCGATATCCCCTTTGGGTGCAGGGATATCAGTAACTATTCTTTCAAGCACCTGATCGACATTTGTGCCCATTTTTGCGGAAATTCTTGGAGCGTCCATTGCTGGGATACCGATAACATTTTCAACCTCTTCCGCAACACGCTCAGGTTCTGCCGAAGGAAGATCAATTTTATTAATTACAGGCATTACCTCAAGGTCGTTTTCGATAGCAAGGTAGGTGTTGGCAAGCGTCTGCGCTTCAATTCCCTGCGATGCATCCACGATAAGGACTGCACCCTCGCAGGCAACAAGCGAACGTGATACCTCATAGTTAAAATCGACATGACCCGGAGTATCGATCAGGTTAAAGACATAATCTTTTCCGTCCTTTGCAGTATAATTGAGGCGGACAGCACGAGCCTTTATCGTGATTCCTCTTTCACGCTCGATATCCATATTATCAAGAAGCTGTTCTTCCATATCACGTTTTGCAACGGAAGAAGTTAGTTCAAGAATACGGTCTGCAAGCGTTGATTTACCGTGGTCTATATGAGCAATAATGCAAAAATTTCTGATATTATCCTGATTATACGACACAAAAACACTCCTTTTTCTTTAGAGAACCCTATAATTATATCACATAAAATCCCATTTGTAAAGCAAAATTCGGCTGCTCCGTAAAATGCGAAGCAGCCGTTTCCTTTAGATTGCATATTTGGTCATAAATTCTTCTTCAAGGCGAACATATTCTTCGTCCTTTGCCGCATGGGCATTCTGGATAAACTCATGACGGTTGATAACGGCATTATTTTTCTGCGAGCCGATAACATAAACTGCGATATTCGAGCAATGGTCTGAAATCCTTTCAAGATTTATAAGCAGGTCAAGGAAGTTTACGCCGCTTTCTACAACACACTTACCCTCTTTAAGACGTTCGATATGCCTTGCTTTAAGTGTTTCGTTAAGGTAGTCGATAGTTTCTTCAAGCGGTTCAACCTTTGCAGCAAGAGCTGCATCATTAAGTTCAACGCAGCGTATTGCCATGCCGATTATCTCCTCACACGCACGGGAGATTATATCAAGCTCACGGATAGCTTCGGGTGAGAACACCACCGAGTTTTCATGCAGCTTTTCAGCGTCCTCGATAAGGTTCATCGTATAATCGCCGATACGTTCAAACTCGGAGCTAAGGTGAAGAAGCTCTGTAACACGACGGTTTTCAAAGTCGGTAAGTTCACATTCGGTTATCTTAACGAGATATGCGTTGAGCCTGTCCTCCATACGGTCAATATTCTCTTCATTTTCGTTGAGCGCTGCAATGAGTTTTTCATCATAGCTGCCACTGAAAAGATTGCGCATATTGCCGAAATTATAGAGAGCAAGATTACCCATTGCAAGTGCGGTATTTGCAGCCTGCTGGATAGCAAGAGAAGGGGAAACAAGAAGTCTGTCTTCAAGTGCAGGTGCAGTAAATTCGGAAACTGCAGAATCGCCGTCTTCAGTCTTCTTATCTCTGATAGTCAGCATTGCAAGCTTTTCAAGCAGCTTTGTAAACGGAATAAAGCAGAATGTTACAACTACATTAAAAAATGTATGGAAGTTTGCGATACCGCCCATGTCGATAGCTTCGTCCCAGAACGGAAGTCCGACGATACCCTGAATTGCATAAACAACAATAAGGAATAATACTGTACCGATTATATTGAAATAAAGATGAACTGCAGCTGCACGCTTTGCGTTTTTGCCTGCGCCGACTGCGGAAATGATCGGAGTAACGCAGGTACCGATATTTTGTCCCATAATGATCGGGAATGCCGCCGAAAACGTCAGTACTCCGGTTGTGGAGATAGTCTGCAAGATACCGACTGAAGCAGACGAACTTTGCAGCAGAACGGTTACAAGTGCGCCGACTATAATGCCGAGAATAGGATTTTTAAGCGTTGCAAAAAGATCCTGGAAAGCCTGCAGTCCCGAAAGAGGGCTTACAGCACTTGTCATCGAGTTCATTCCGGTAAAAAGGATACCGACGCCAAGAAGTATCTCGCCTATCGTTTTCCCACTTTCCTTTTTGGATATCATAAATATGATAAGTCCGACTGCCGCTATAAACGGAGCAAGTGTCGTTGGAGAAAG
>JBJEQL010000338.1:0-1923 GCA_051881735.1 Oscillospiraceae bacterium | reverse complement strand
TTGGATTATTCTATCTGTCGGCTTTGTCTATAGAACGATTTGGAATTAGTATAATCTGAAAGGAAATCCCACATGAAATACATCAGTAAAAAGCTAACTGTTCTCCTGACATCATTGTTGGCGACGGCTGTTGTACTTTGTTCCTGCGGAAAAACAGAAAACAGCGAGATCGAAAGCATCACAGGTGCGACCGCTGCCGAAAAAACGGAAAGCACTCCCGAAGTTTCACCGCCGCAAGTAATGCTCGGCGCTGTCCCAAGTTCTTATGAATTCGATTCGGATGCTTTTTCTTCCTATACATTCTCCGTAAGCGACGGTGAAAATAACTATATGATCACCGTTTCAGGTTCGGAAAACGAATCCTCTTTCAAGATCATCACCGAAGATAATGCGTTCAATTACTCGGAATTCACTCTTACTGCACCGGAAAATTATGTGCTCAATGTCCCGTTTTCACAGGATGATGCTTCAAGCGTATGCACCGTTCTGAAGAACGCCGCCGACAATAGCATCGTTCCTGACATAATCCAGTTCACTTTCTACCTTGACAATTTTGACACCGAAGAGGAACTTCCCTATACGGTAAAGCGCTTTTACTCCGTAAAAGACAATGCATTTACAGAAATTGAGGTTTTTGACGCTTCGGGCGAAAAGATGGATTTTATACCTGAGTTCACTCTCCTGCGCACAGAGGGAACCGTGTTTATGCCCATTCCGACAGTCGAATTCGCAGGAGACGGCTCCGCATCGGTAGAACTTGAAGTATATGATTTCAACGCTGATGATATGACCCTTACCAAGCGCAAACAGTCCGCAGATTTTGAAACCGACAAGCTTTATTACGGCTATGCAGCAAAGGCTGTTGCTGATAATATCGCAAAATACTTCACCACGACAAGCCTTAACGTAAGCGATTATGAAAACTATGTTGAGGTCGATTCGCTCAATTCGGATATCGGCAGCAGCTATTTCTTCTATGTCGATGACCCACGATTCTCAACAAAGTCAGAGCTTGAAAGCTTTGTAAAGAAGTATTTTGACGCCAAAACCACCGATGAGATGTTCATCAACGCTCCGCAGAAATACCGTGATATAGACGGAAAGCTCTGCACGATAGTCGGTGACGCAGGTATATCCTATATCGGCGATATCACTATCACAGGATATAATTACAACGAAAAAGCCGGCACGATAACATACAATACAAAAGCCGAACGATTTGATGAAAACGGCAAATTCATCGAATTCATTGACGGCGGAGATTTCACACTTGAGATCAACACCAAAGACCAAAGCTTCAAAATAACACAATATAAACTTAATTACTGACATATAAAAAGGGTATTGAATTTTAAAACTCAATACCCTTGTTTTTGTTTTAAGATGTCATCCGAAAAATTTTATGCCGTTGCAGCCTGCGGAGTTTTCTTTGAACTGCCGGAGCCCTTTGCGGATATGCGGAATCTAAGGCGGAGATTATCCGTGATGAGTGCAATGAACTCCGAGTTGGTCGGCTTGCCCTTTCCGCCGTTGATCGTGTAGCCGAACATCTTTGTAAGTACGTCAACATCGCCCCTATCCCAAGCAGTTTCGATCGCATGACGTATAGCTCGCTCAACTCGGGACGGAGAAGTGTCAAACTTGCGAGCGATAGTCGGATACAAAAGCTTTGTTACGCTTTCAAGCATCTCGGCATCATTTATCGAGAGCATTATCGCCTCTCTCAGATAATGATAACCCTTGATATGCGCCGGGATTCCGATGGTGTGGATAATGTCAGTAACAACGACTTCCATGTGCGCCTGATCGGCGTCATCCTCAAAATCAGCGATAGACGACGGAGTGATATGCTCCACAAAGCTGAGCAGAGTTTCCATTTCAAACGGCTTTATGAGAACATAAGCGTTCTTTCTGCTCATGACC
>JBJEQL010000337.1:0-7418 GCA_051881735.1 Oscillospiraceae bacterium | reverse complement strand
CACAGGTACAGCTTCTACCGTTATGGTAGGTACAGTTGAGGGTATCCTCGGTATGCGTCCTAACGCAGAAGGCCTTGTAGTTAATCCTTCTATTCCTTCCGAATGGACTTCCTATACAGTTGAAAAGACATTCAGAGGAAAGAAGCTCAATATGACATTCAACAATCCGAACAAGGTTGAAAGCGGCGTTGCAAGCATTGAACTCAACGGCGAAAAGCTTGATAGCAACCTTATTCCTGCTGCAAAGCTTAAGGATGTTAACGAAGTTGTTGTAACACTCGGCTGATTATTAATGCGTAATGCGTAATAATTTGCATAGCTGACATTTGTCGTTAAAATCGCGAAGCGAATCAAAAGTTTCGCCCACCTTTACAAAGGCGGTGGGTGTCCAGAGGGCAAAGCCCTTGGTCGCTCTCGCAAGAGCGAAATGCCTAAAACTTTCGTATAACGTTTGCAGCGTCAAGCCGAAAAAATTAACAAATACAAAAAGCGCAATTCACATCAAAAAGTTAAGACGGATATGAGAAATCAAGCCGTTAAAACAATAAAAATGTGAATTGCGCTTATTCTTTTTTACTAATACAAACTATCCTCGAAAGAAAACGTGCAAGTAAAGCGCAGGACGTTTTCTTTCGACATAATATGAGTGGGATATTCATTCAATGCGGAATGCAGAATTTTTTATTGATTTGATATGATCTTCACAGCGACATTCATTCCGTCTGCTGCGGCAGACATTATGCCGCCTGCATATCCTGCGCCTTCTCCGCAGGGATAAAGTCCTTCTACGTTCAGCGAGCAGAGGTTCTCTCCCCTTGTTATCCTCACCGGCGATGATGTTCTTGTTTCGGGTGCGGTAAGGATAGCGTTTTTATCCCCGAAGCAATGCATTTTATGAGAAAAGTCGGTCAAGCCTATTTTCAACATTTCGGTAACAAATTCGGGGAAAAGTTCGGAAAGGTCACATTCTGTCAGACCTCTTGCGTATGTTGGTGAAATGCTGCTTTCGTTGAGCGAGCCTTTGCCGGTCAGCAGTCTTCCAACGGTCGAGGCCGGTGCGCTGTAATTCTTTCCCGAAAGCACAAATGCGTTCTGTTCAAGCTTTCGTGCTAACTCCACTCCGTCAAGCGGTTTGCTGCCAAAATCATCGGGTGAAACGCCTACCACAACTGCGGCGTTTGCGTTTTCGCCGTCACGGGCAAACTCACTCATGCCGTTTGTAACGACTGTGTTTTCTTCGCTCTGTGACGGAACGACCATTCCTCCGGGGCACATACAGAATGTATATACTCCTCTGCCGTTCTTACGGTAGGAAAGCTGATATTCGCCTTTAGGGAGGTTTGGATTTCCTGCGGCTTTGCCATAAAGCGAACGGTCAACATCGGTCTGCTTATGCTCAATTCGTGCGCCGACAGAAAACGGCTTAGGTTCCATAAAAACGCCTTTATTGAGAAGCATTTCAAAAGTATCTCTTGCGCTGTGACCGAGTGCAAGCACAACGGCGTCACAGGGTATCTCTTCTCCATTTGCAGCTGCGGCACAAACAGCGCCGTTTTTTATTATAATATCGTCAAGCCGTGTGTTAAATCTAATTTCTCCGCCAAGCTCAATAATGCGGCTGCGCAGCGTTTTTACGACATTTCTCAGCTTGTCTGTACCGATATGCGGCTTCGCTTTGGTGAGTATCTCCGACGGTGCGCCGAATTCGACAAGCCGCTGCAAAATGCGTCTGCACATCGGGTCTTTTATGCGTGTTGTAAGCTTACCGTCCGAAAATGTTCCTGCTCCGCCCTCACCGAACTGTACGTTGGTTTGCTCGGAGAAGCTGCCGCCGCTCCAGAAGCCTTCCACCGCTTTTACACGCTCGTCCACGGGTGCGCCGCGTTCAAGAACTATCGGAGCAAATCCATATTCCGCAAGCGTGAGCGCACAGAACATTCCTGCAGGGCCGAATCCTGCCACAACTACCCTTTTAGCGTTTTTGCAGGAGGTTTTAGGGGGCATAATTTCGATGCTTTCGTCAACATACGAACAGCTTTTGTCACGTTCGCATACTGCCCGTTCCGCTTTTTCATCGCCAAGCTCTATCCATACGGACGAAACGAGTTTTATATCATTGTTATTTCGTGCGTCGAGCGAGGTCTTATGCAGATGACAGGCTTTGACGCTGTTTTTGTCAAGTTTAAGCTTTTTTATTGCAGAAGCGGTTATTTCGTCTGTGCTTGCCGAAATTACGGTCTTTATCTGTGAAGCAATTATCGCCATAAAGAAATTATCCTCTTAAGATTTCAGCGTGAACGTAACTGTTGCCTTGGGCGAAAGCAGTCCGTCCGAGCTTATGCACCATACATCATCGAAAGCAGGGGTCGAGAATGTCACAGGCAGTTTATAATCGCGCGCTTCAAGCTCGTAATTGAGCAGATCGATCTGCGAAACAACGTCAATATATGATATCTGATTTATGCTTTCCTCTGAGCCGATGAAGAACAGCGTGAAACCTGAGGTTATGATGTTGTAATCGAACTGTGCGGGAGCGTTGATTATCTGGACAGCGCTGCCCCTTATCGTCATCGCTATCTTATAAAGTCCCTCGCTCGGGCATACTACCGAGATGGTGTCGATACCGCTGAGGTTCTGATAGTTTTCTGCAAGGAAATCCGAAGCGTTGAACGTAAATACCGAGCCGATATCAACTTCACGCATATCAATAGTTCCGATAGTTATCGCAGGAACGTCCTTTATTTCCTCGGCAGGAGCAGCTATCTCAAGCTCGGAAACGGAGAATTCAAGCTGTTGACGGAATGCATCAACGTCAAAGCTTGTCGGAGCGTTCGTGATAGCGACTTCAAGCGGAAGAACCTGCTTTTTGTAAACCGGAATGCTTACGCTGAAGTTTGTTCTGCTGAAAGTAATGCTGTCGTTTCCGGTGAGCACAATACCATCGCTGCTGTATATAGTAGGTTCATCGGCGGTGTATTCATAGCTTGAAGAGAGAACGTTTGTTGAGTCAACATAGAAATAAGCGCTGTCAATTTTTTCAACATCGTCCTTTGGACCGGTTATTTGAACAGTGTTCGGCGCAACGGCAACGTCATCATCGTCAACGATATATCCGCTTGCAACGTGTATGCGGTCAAGCATAGGAGAAAGCGTGATCTCTTTCGTAACAACTTCGTCAAATGATGCATAGATATATTCGATATTTGAACGGGCGTCATCCACAGGAGTGATCTTTTTAACGGTGAAACTCCTGCCGTTGGTGGAGATAACATCGAGAGGAAGACTGTATTCACGGGCGCTTATTACGTTTTCAGCCGAAGCCGAAACCTTAATGTCCTCGGCGGAAATGTTGCCTATCTGCGAACGGTCACCCTGAAGATAAACATCAACAGTTTCGACGCTCTGTTCAATGACCTTGTAGTTGTGTGCTTCAGCGTATGTTCCCTGCATTTCGATCGTGACAGGAACATTATATACAACTTGATCGATAGTAGGATAAACGCTTATCGAAACGAGAAACCATATCACTGCTGCGCAGAGGATCGAGAATATCTTCAGCGAAAAATCCTTTTCAAATATCCTGCGGAAAAAATCCGATATCAGATCAATTATTTTTTTCACCGGAATTTACCTCCTCTGCAGTATTTTTTCTTTTTCTTGAACCGAAAACGGAACGTTTTTTATCCGCAGATGAAGGCGGAGTTGGGGTGCGTGGGGATTTCTGCGGCTTTTCGGGGATAAGCTTTCCGCGAAGATATTTTTTCAGGCTGTCACGGGAGAAACCACGTTCAAGACTGCCGTTTTCTGCAATAGAGATAACGCCTGTTTCCTCCGATACAGCAATAACGAGCGCATCCGAGTTTTCGCTCATACCGATCGCTGCACGGTGACGTGAACCGAGCGCCTTGTTGATAGTTTCTTCCTTCTGCGGCTTCGGAAGGAAGCAGGCAGCAGCAAGGATATATCCGTCACGCATTATGACCGCACCATCGTGGAGAGGAGTGTTTTTCCAGAAAATGTTTCCGAAAAGCTCCTTTGACGGGCGAGCGTTGAGAAGAGTACCGGTGTCGATCTGTTCACCAAGCTTCGATTCACGTTCGATAACAATAAGCGCACCTGTGGTTGTTGCGGAAAGGTCTTCACAAGCATCGCATATAGCTTCAATAGCGTCATTCCATTTTGCAGAAGCGGTGTCGTTGTTTTCGGGGCCTATCGAAGAGATGAAAGGGATCTTTGTCAGCTTTGACCGTCCCATTTTTTCAATTGCTCGGCGAAGTTCCGGCTGAAAAAGAATAATTATCGCAAGCAAACCGATATTGAAAACGCTTTTCATAATGTAAGCCATAGCCTTCATTTCGAAAAGCTCCATAGCAAGGTAAGCAACAAAAAGTACAGCAATACCCTTGAGCAAACCGCCTGCACGGGTCTCCTTTACAATACTTATGCCTTTATAAAGAATTACCGCAAGTACAGCAATATCGAGAATATCCCAGAATGTTATCGGCAAAATACTCGTTACAAGCGAGCGCAGGGTGTACAGATAATCCAAAACCGACTCCGCCTTTCACAAAAAATCATATACTTTAATTATAGCACAACAGCATATTATTTTTCAATAGCAAAGAACAATATTTTTAATGCGGAATTCGTAATGCGTAATGCGTAATTTTTGAAGCACCAACATTTGTCGTAAAAACCGCAAAGCGGAGCAAAAGTTTCGCTCAAGCCTTTTCAAAGGCTTGTGGGTGTCCAGAGGGCAAAGCCCTTGGTCGCCGTCCGCAGACTGCGAAACTCCTTAAACTATCGCACAAAGTATTCAGCGATAAGCCGAAAAACCAACAGCTAACAAAAAGCGCAATTCACATAAAAATTCGGAAATCAGAATAAGTTTTGACTGACAAAAACTTGTTAAACCGATTTGTAAATTGCGCTTATTCTATTTTCCTAAAGTAAACTTTCCTTGAAGAGAAATATATACGAACGTTAGTGAGTATATGTTTCTCTTCGACTCAATATGAACTGCTATGCTGTTTTGAACAGCGTAATACTAAACACCAATAAAAAACGGAAAAAAATCTGCGCCGAAATCCAATATAAAACTGTTTTCAACAGTTACGAGATTGTCGGCTTGATTTTTTTCATATTTTAAATGGTGTTTATAGCAAGACATAAAAATAGACTGACAAAAGGAGGCGAGGGCAAAGCTTGAAGAGTTAGGAACGAACCTGCAGGCAGGCTTGATGCCTGTCAAGGGTGAGTGACGACACTATTCAAGCTTTGCACCGCCAAACTTGTCAGGATATTTTTGTGGATTGCTATAGTATAAGAAAATGAACAAGGAAAACAGAGAGAAAAACGAGCGCATTTTCCTGCCAATCTGAATTCGATCAGGTTGCTAAAGTGATTCATACATTATGTGCGTTAAACCTCAAATAAAAACCGTCTTGTTTCGTGGAGTTCTCAGCAAAGGGAAAACCAAAAGGAGAGGGGGGAGCACTAACATAGCTACACTTGCGCCGACGTCTCCCCCCTCTCCTTATGGTCTTCCCTCTGCACTCTCTTTCCTTTATCTCTCCCCTCTCAGTCTAAGCTCCTGATGAGTCTGAAAATGATTTTGAAAATAGGTTTATTTTGTTTTATAGTTTGGAAATCTATATATGTTTCATAATAATATTAATTCCGCATTGGATATAATTTTGCTTTGCTGTTGATTTTAACTGCTTTATCTGCTAAAATAAATCTGTACATTCAAAAATTGAAAGGCTGACCGCATAATGAACGAACTTAAAATCATTGCACATATAGAGAACAGCTTTACCGAAAAATTCGGCGTTCCTCGTCAGAGCGGACTTGCCGATGTCATTTCAAGAATAGTGTTTGAACCCGAGTACAGAAACCCCGATGCGTTTCGAGGCATAGAGGGTTATTCCCACCTGTGGCTGCTCTGGATATTCTCCGAGGCAAAAACAGACGGCTTCGTTCCTATGGTGCGACCTCCACGCCTCGGCGGAAACAAGCGTATGGGCGTTTTTGCAACTCGTTCGCCGTTCCGCCCGAATTCAATAGGTCTTTCATCGGTAAAATTAGAGAAAATAAGCTTTGATGAAAAGGATTCGCCCGTATTATATGTAAAAGGCGCTGACCTTATGAACGGCACCCCGATTATTGACGTCAAACCGTATCTTTCCTATACCGACAGCCACCCCGAAGCCGTGAACGGCTTTGCGCTCGATACGAAAGCACCGCTGCTTTCGGTAGTTTTTCCCGAGGAGCTTCGTGCGCTCGTCGGAACCGAAAAATCGGACGAGCTTACGCAGATACTCGCACAAGATCCACGCCCTCAGTATCAGGACAGTCCCGATAGACTTTATTCAATGTCCTACGGCGATTTTGATGTCGATTTCTCGGTCGTGGGAGATATTCTTACCGTGAAAAATATACGGAAGAAGTGATTTAGGTTACAGAAAAGCTCGGAACATTATTACAGATGACAACATATTACACCGAATTTTGTAGTTCTGCACAAATTTGAACGCGCAACATTGACATTTTTAAAGCATTATGGTAAAATTAATTGTAAATTTTGTTGAGGAAAAGCTTTTTGTTGCTGCGGAAAGCAAAAAACGGCTCTTTCCTTTTCAAAGAGTTTTTTGCTCGATCATAAATCAACTGAAATGAGGGTATTTATACAATGGATAAGGCACAATTCCTTGCTAAGATCAACGAAAATCTTATGACAGACGGAAGAACCGATATCAAGAACGCTTCCGTCAAGCAGCTCCATAACGCAGTTTCAAGAGCTGTTATGAGCGATATCATTCCGCTTTGGAACGAAACAGAAAACCGCCACGCAAGCGGCAGAAGAGCATACTACCTTTCCGCAGAGTTCCTTATGGGACGTGCTGTTTACAACAACCTCTACTGCGCAGGATTGCTCCAAGAGGCTAAGGAGATCTTCGCTGAAAACGGCGTAGATTTCAACTGCATGGAAGAAGTTGAGGACGCTGCTCTCGGCAACGGCGGTCTTGGCAGACTTGCAGCCTGCTTCCTTGACTCCGCTGCTGCCTGCGATATTCCGCTCAACGGCTACGGCATCCGCTACCGCTACGGTCTTTTCAAGCAGGGCATCGGCAACGGCTTCCAGCAGGAAACCGCAGACGACTGGCTTGCATACGGTGACGCTTGGAGCGTTCGCTGCGAAGCTGACGCTGTAAGAGTTGATTTCGGTGATCAGTCCGTTATGGCTGTACCGTATGATACACCGATCATCGGCTATGACAGAAAGGCTGTAAATACATTAAGACTCTGGCAGGCAGAACCCGTTAAGGGCTTCGACTTCGGCGCATTCGACCGTCAGGATTACGAAAAGGCTTCGGAAAGCACCGTTCTTGCAGAAGCTATCTCAAATGTCCTCTACC
>JBJEQL010000336.1:0-7437 GCA_051881735.1 Oscillospiraceae bacterium | reverse complement strand
GAATCCTTAACCGCTATGACGCAGAAGGTCTTTCCGAAGCTGATTTTAAGCTTGCGATAGGCAATGTTTTCTCAGAACCGGCAGTTGACGTTACAAGCATCAAGCTTCCGGAACTTGGTGAGAACGAAAGCGTTTTTGCCGTCGAGTATCTCCCCGGCCAGTTTGACCAGCGAGCAGATTCCTGCGAACAGTGTATTCAGATCCTTACACAGGGTGAACGCTGCAAGATAAAAAATGCTCGTATCTACATTGTTGACGGAAAGCTTTCCGCAAGCGAAATCTCATCGCTCAAATCCTATATCATCAACCCTGTTGAAAGCCGTGAAGCTTCACTTGATGAAGTATCGACTCTTGTAACCGAATATGATATCCCGACTGAGGTTTCAGTTCTTGAAAACTTCATATATTTAGGTGAAGCTGAACTTGTGGACTTTATTTCAAAATATGGTCTTGCAATGGATCTTGACGATATTAAATTCTGTCAGAAATATTTCAAGGAAACTGAAAAGCGTGACCCGACAATTACCGAAATACGCATGATAGATACTTACTGGTCGGATCATTGCCGTCATACAACTTTCTCAACAATTATCGACAATGCCGAAATAAACGCTGATTATATCAAAAAAACATATAATGAATACCTTAACGCAAGAGAAGAGCTCGGCAGAACAAACAAGCCCATTACTCTTATGGACATTGCCACCATTGCTGCCAAGAAGCTGAAAAAAGACGGTATTCTCAAAGATCTTGACGAATCCGAAGAGATCAACGCTTGCTCTGTTCAGATCAAAGTCGATGTTGACGGAGATCTTCAGGATTGGCTGCTTATGTTCAAGAACGAAACACATAACCACCCTACCGAGATCGAACCTTTCGGCGGCGCTGCTACCTGCCTCGGCGGTGCGATCCGTGACCCACTCTCCGGACGTTCTTATGTTTATCAGGCAATGCGTGTTACCGGTGCAGCTAATCCGCTCGTTCCTGTTGAAGACACTATCCACGGAAAGCTTCCTCAGAGAAAGATTACAGTCGGTGCCGCTAACGGCTACAGCTCATACGGTAACCAGATCGGTCTTGCAACCGGCCATGTATCAGAAGTATATCACCCCGGATATGTTGCAAAGCGTCTTGAAATAGGTGCTGTTATCGCAGCTGCTCCAAAGGATAATGTTATCCGTGAAGTTCCCGAGCCTGGTGATGTTGTTATACTTCTCGGCGGAAGAACAGGACGTGACGGCTGCGGCGGTGCGACCGGTTCATCCAAGTCACACACAGAAGCTTCACTTGAAAGCTGCGGTGCTGAAGTACAGAAAGGTAATCCACCCGTTGAAAGAAAGCTTCAGAGATTGTTCAGAAACCCTGATGTTACACACATGATCAGACGCTGCAACGATTTCGGTGCAGGCGGCGTTTCCGTTGCTATCGGTGAACTTACAGATGGTCTTATCATTGACCTTAATGCCGTTCCCAAAAAATATGATGGTCTTGACGGTACAGAGCTTGCAATTTCCGAAAGCCAGGAACGTATGGCTGTTGTTGTTCGCAAGTCTGATGCAGATAAATTCATTGCAGAAGCTGAAAAAGAAAATCTTGAAGCTACACTTGTTGCTGTTGTTACCGAAGAACCTCGTCTTAGAATGAACTGGAATAACAAAACAATTGTTGACCTTTCAAGAGAATTCCTCAACTCAAACGGTGCAGAAAAGCATACAGATGTTGTTGTTCCGCTCCCTGTTACCTCACAGCTTAAGACCTATACCGACTGCGCAGACAGCTGGGAAGCACTTATGACTAATCTTAACGTTTGCTCACAGAAGGGTCTTGTTGAGCGTTTCGACTCAACTATCGGTGCAGGAACCGTGCTTATGCCTTACGGCGGTGCGTATCAGCTCACACCTACACAGGCAATGGCTGCAAAGATCCCTGTTCTCAAGGGCGAAACTAACACTTGCTCGATCATGGGCTGGGGCTTTAATCCTTATGTAAGTGACAAGAGCCCTTACCACGGCGCAATTGCAGCTGTTATCGAATCGGTTGCAAAAGTTGTTGCAGCAGGCGGAAGCTACAAGAGATGCTGGCTCACTTTCCAGGAGTATTTTGAGAGAACACAGAACAATCCTACACGTTGGGGCAGACCTTTTGCAGCACTTCTCGGTGCATACAAGGCACAGATCGAACTTGGCTGCGGTGCTATTGGCGGCAAGGATTCAATGTCCGGTACATTTGAAAATATTGATGTTCCTGCAACTCTCGTTTCCTTTGCGGTTTCCACAAGCGACAGCAAGTCAATAATCTCGCCTGAATTCAAAAAGGCAGGGAATAAGGTTATCCTTATCACTCCCGAATATGATGAAAATAATCTTCCTAAGTTTGAAAGCATCCGTAATTGCTTTGAAAAGGTTGAAAAGCTTATTGCCGATGGTACAGCAGTTTCAGCGTGGGCTGTTGGTTTCGGCGGTGTTGCTGAAGCAATTGCAAAGATGTCGCTCGGTAACAGAATAGGTTTCCGCTTTGATAAGAAGCTTTCCGAAGATACACTTTTCTATTCAAAATACGGCTCTTTTGTAATCGAGCTTAACGGAGATCCATTCACAGTTGAAAATGTTATCGGTGAAACTATCAGCGAATATAAGATCGACTGCAAGGGTTACACAGTTGATATGACTGCATTGCAGAAAAAATGGGAAGACAAGCTTGAACCTGTATTCCCCTGCAATATTAAGACAACTGACAAACCTGCAAAGGTATTTACCTATACAGCATCCGAAAGAGCAAAATCAAACATTCACGTTGCAAAGCCTCGTGTTCTTATTCCTGTATTCCCCGGAACAAACTGTGAATACGATACTGCAAGAGTTTTTGAGCGTGCAGGTGCAGTTCCCGAAGTTGTAGTAATAAAGAATCTTTCAGCAGCAGCACTTGAGGACAGCGTTGCATACGTTGAAAAGGCAATAAAGAATTCTCAGATCATAATGATCCCCGGCGGATTCTCCGGCGGTGACGAGCCTGACGGTTCAGGTAAGTTCATCACAGCATTCTTCCGTAATCCGCGCATCAAAGATGCAGTTCATGATCTTATGGATAACCGTGACGGACTTATGCTTGGTATCTGCAATGGCTTCCAGGCACTTATAAAGCTCGGACTTGTTCCTTTCGGACACATTGTTGATATGAAGAACGATTCTCCTACACTTACATTCAATACGATCGGACGTCATCAGTCAATGATGGTAAACACAAGAATCGCTTCCAACAAATCTCCATGGCTTGCAGGCTGTGAAACAGGTGATATTCACAGAATCGCTATTTCACACGGAGAAGGACGCTTTGTTGCCTCGGAAGAGCTTATCCAGCAGCTTGCTGATAACGGTCAGATCGCAACACAGTATGTTGATCTTTCCGGCACACCTACAATGGATATTCGCTTCAATCCTAATACTTCAATTGATGCAATTGAAGGCATCACTTCCCCTGACGGAAGAATCCTCGGTAAAATGGGACACAGCGAACGTATCGGCCGTGACATCTCCAAGAATGTTTCCGGTGAAAAAGATCAGAAGATCTTTGAAAGCGGCGTAGCTTATTTTGGATAAAAAGCAGCACAAAAAGAACCCGACTGTTTCAAAAACCAAACAGTCGGGTTTTTTTATGTTGTGTTATGTGTTATGTATTGTATAATATGTAAAGCGAATAGACTTTACTCAAAATATTTTGCATCACGAAAATCAATCGAACGTGTCATAGGATTGCAGTTTAAATCCAAGACTTTATCTGAATATACAAGATACTCGTTTCCGTAGCAAACAGGTATAAAAATCGATGATTCAATTATAGTTTGTTCAGCTTCGCTGTAAAGCTCTGTTGCTTTACTGAGATTTTCAGCTTTTGATATCTGTGAAACAACACCTGTCACCGAATATACTGCGTTTCCGGAAAGCAAACTGCTGCCGGGCATAAAATACTCAAAGAAACCGCTTGCTGTTCCATCGCAAGAATCAACTTCCACCAACGCTATATCAAACGTTTCCTCTGAAAGCTTGAGATTATACTCATTTTCTGATACAACTTCAACTCCGCAGTAAAAACCAAGATTTTCTTGCCATTGCTCAGTAATACTTGAAATAAGTTCAACTCCGCTGAAACTTTCCGGAACTGTTATCTTCAAACCGTCAATTGAAACATAATTATTCAGTTTCAGTTCCTGTTCCCACAATGTAAAGGCTTTATCCTTGTCGTATATATTCAAACTTTCATCTGAAACAAGCTCACGATATCTTCTGCCCATTATTGATATTCCGGACGGAATAATTCCGCAGCCTGAAATGAAATCAGAATTTTGCGATTCAATTCTTAAAAATGAAGATGAAAGAGCCTTACGAATGTTTTTGGGGGCAAGGTACTTTGATTTTGTGTTAAAAATCAAACCGTATGTCTTTGTTGCATAGCTATCATACTGATTCTTTGAGAATACTTTTGCGTCATAGTTTGAAACTATTGTGCAATCTACATCCCCTTCTGTAAAATCGATCAAATTCATATCCGTACCATTTTTTATGAAGAAATTCAAGCTGTATGGATATGTATTTTCACCTTCCAGATTTGATTTATTTCGCCGCAATATCATGTAATTATTGTCCCAGTATGGGTCATAATTCCATTCTTTTAGATAAAATGCTCCATTTGAAGCCGTTGTATCCGCTGAAAGGCCATATCTGCCCTTGGTGAACTCAAAAAAGGCCTTGTTGCATGGCATGGCACCTGTTAACGTAAGCTTTTCGATAAAATCAAAGCATGGATACTCTAATTCTATCTGTAAAGTAAGATCACTTTTCGCCGTAACGCCTAATTCTTCTTTGGGAAGAATACCGTTAGCAACTGCTCCTGCGTTTTTTATACACATAAAATCATCAATATACGGTGAAAACAACGCATTGCAGTCATATATACGCTGAAATGCAAACACAAAATCATCTGCAGTAAGCTTTGCTTCAAAACTCACAGCGGATTCCCAATAGATATTGTCTTTTAGCTCAAACGTATAAATAAGTCCATCATCGGATATATTATAATCTCTTGCAGCATCGGGTGTAATACTTCCGTCGGAATTCTTTTTAACAAGACCTTTCATTATATTCTCAATTACAATTATCGATGATTCGTCGTTTGCAAGCTGCGGATCAAGATTCTGAGGATTGCTGCCAAGATTGTATTTAAATGTATGACCTGAACCGTCATCCTCTTCGCAGCTTGTAAAAAATATCAAGATATTTATAATCATTGCAGCTGTTATTAAACAACTCCAAAATCTATGCTTATTCACCTGAAAATAACTCCCTTTATACTAATCTTCAATCGTTCTATAGACAAAGCCGACAGATAGAATAATCCAAGTCAAGGAAAACGACTGCAGGAAGGCTTAATGCCTTCCAAAGGAGTTTGACGCAGAATTGGATTATTATATCCGAGGATTTGTCTATAGGTTGATTGAAGATTAGTATTAATATTATTCTTATACTAATAATATCATTTTATAAGTAAATTTGCAATAGTATTATCAAAAAACAAAGAAAAAAGCCGCTCGGAGATGGATCCAAGCGGCAATTTGTTTTAAAAAATATAATTACTTTGTGCCAGCCATGCTTGCAACTTCTTCAGCGAAGTTGTCAACCTTTTTCTCAACGCCTTCGCCTCTCTCAAAGCGAACATAATCAACAACCTTGATTGAGCCGCCGAGAGCCTTAGCTGCATTATCAACATACTGCTTAACAGTCATCTTGTCATCCTTAACGAATGCCTGGTCGAGGAGGCAGTTTTCAGAATAATACTTGCCAACCTTACCTTCAGCGATCTTAGCCTTTACCTGTTCAGGCTTAGAAGCCATCTTAGGATCTTCAGCCATCTGAGCCATGATGATTGTCTTTTCGTTCTCAAGTACAGATGCAGGAACAGATGCTTCATCAAGGTATGCAGGATTCATAGCTGCAACCTGGAGTGCGCAGTCCTTACCAACTTCAAATACCTTATCAGCAGCAAGGTCAGTATCAAGCTTAACCATTACGCCGATGCTTCCGCCGCCGTGAACGTAAGGAACAAGAATTCCTTCAAATCTCTGGAAACGACGGATAACCATGTTTTCTCTGATCTTGATGAAGAGATCCTGAAGAGTTTCTTCAACAGTCTTGTCACCGCCGCTGATAACTGTTGCCTTAAGAGCGTCAACATCAGCAGGGTTCTTTTCGATTACAGTCTTAGCAACTGCAGCAACGAAAGCCTTGAATTCTTCGTTATTTGCAGCGAAGTCTGTTTCAATGTTAACTTCAACAACTGCGCCGACATTTCCTTCAACAACGGATGTAACGATACCTTCTGCAGCTACTCTGCCGCTCTTCTTAGCCTGTGTAGCAAGTCCCTTTTCACGAAGAATAGTAACAGCCTTTTCTGTATCGCCGTCTGCTTCTTCAAGAGCTTTTTTACAATCCATCATACCAACGCCGGTAGCTTTCATAAGATCTTTGATTTCTGCAATAGATGCCTTTGCCATTTTAATTCCTCCAAATATTTATAGTATAACCGATTTAAGGTTTAATAATCTAATTAGGGCAGACATAATTATAAAATTGTGTCTGCCCGAAAATGCGGAATAAATTATTCAGCGTCTGCTTCTTCCTTTTCTTCAACAGCAGCAGCTTCCTGTGTACCCTGTCTGCCTTCGATGATAGCGTCAGCCATAGCGCCGGCAATAAGCTTTACAGCTCTGATAGCGTCATCGTTACCGGGGATAACATAGTCAACATCGTCAGGATCACAGTTTGTGTCAACGATTGCTACAACAGGAATACCGAGCTTCTTAGCTTCGGAAACAGCGATCTTTTCCTTGCGGGGGTCAACAACGAAGAGAGCACCGGGGAGCTTATCCATTGTCTTGATACCGCCGAGGAATTTTTCAAGCTTTTCGATCTCAAGTTCGAGCTTTACAACTTCCTTCTTAGGGAGAAGGTTGAAAGTGCCATCTTCCTGCATCTGGTGGAGCTGTTCAAGTCTCTTGATTCTTCTCTGGATCGTCTTGAAGTTAGTCATCATACCGCCGAGCCATCTTGCATTTACAAAATGAACATTAGCTCTGATAGCTTCTTCCTTAACAGAATCAGCAGCCTGCTTCTTTGTTCCTACGAAAAGAACTGTGTCGCCGTTTGCAGCAACCTCACGAATAAAATTGTAAGCTTCATCAAGCTTCTTTACAGTCTTCTGAAGATCGATAATGTAAATACCGTTTCTTTCTGTGAAGATGTAAGGTGCCATTTTAGGGTTCCATCTTCTTGTCTGGTGACCAAAGTGTACACCGGCTTCAAGAAGCTGCTTCATTGATACTACGCCCATGATTTTTTCCTCCATATTGGTTTTAAATTTATAACCTCCGCCCGACTTAGCTTAACA